>JAXYYF010000060.1:0-19522 GCA_037419475.1 bacterium | reverse complement strand
CCATCACCTCTCTTGCCACCGGTACCTCCTGGGGCACGATGGGTACGATGGGCGTTGCCCTGATGGGCATTGGCTTCGGCCTTGGCATGAATCCCGGCATGACGGCCGGCGCGGTGCTCTCGGGTGCGTACTTCGGCGACAAAATGTCCCCGCTGTCCGACACCACGAACCTTGCGCCCGCCATGGCCGGTACGGATGTTATGACCCACGTTAAGGGCATGATCCTCCCCACCGGCATCACCTACGGCCTCACACTTGTGATTTTCGGCATCCTCGGCGCGATGCAGTATCACGGTGGTGACGCGGACATGAGCCGTGTGCTGGAGTTCTCCGGTGCGCTGGAGTCCGTGTTCCACATCAATCCCATCCTGCTCCTGCCGCCGGTCATCGTTATCGTGGCCGTCGCGCTCAAGATGCCCGCGATCCCCGGCATCACGCTCGGTATCATCTCCGGCGCGGTTCTCGGCATGATCTTCCAGCCTGACTGCAACATGGGTACGCTGTTTGACTACGGTATGAACGGCTATTACTTCGGCGACGAGGCGCTGGCCATGTTTGAGGCGACCCTCACTCCGGAAACCAGCTATACCATGACGCGCCTGCTTGAAAGTGGCGGCGTAATGGGCATGATGTTCTCTGTCTCCATGACGATCATCGCCATGATGTTCGGCGGCATTATGGAGGACACCCACCAGCTCGAAGTCATTGTCAACCACCTCAAGACTCTGGCCAAGGGCCCCGCGGGTCTGGTGGCGCTGACCGAGGCGACCTGCGTCCTCTCCAACGCCACGATGCCCGAGCAGTACATCTCCATCGTAGTTCCCGGCCGTATGTACGCTGAGGAGTATAAAAAGATGGGCCTGCATCCGGCCGTTCTCTCCGGCGCGCTGGAAGGCGCGGGCACCGTCACCTCTGCACTCATTCCGTGGAACACCTGCGGCGTGTTCATCAAGGATACGCTGGACATTCAGGCATGGGGCGCGGGCGGCTACGGTCCGTGGGCGCTGTTCAACTGGATGATGCCGCTCATCAACCTTGCCTGCGCGATCGTTGGTGTGACGCTCAAGGATCTGGATAACAAGCCCTACCGCAAGTCCAAGGCGGCCACTGCGGCGAGCCCTGAGATCGACGGATAAAAGAAAGGTGTCTCAATGAACGGAAGAACGGTACAATACCCGCTTCTGGAGATCGACCTTGACAAACTCAAAGACAATCTGGCAGCGCTCACTGAGCGCTGCCAGAGCGCTTCTGTTGAGATCGCAGGCGTGGTCAAAGGCTTTACGGCGCTTCCAGAGGTCGTTCAGGTTTACCGAGAGTGCGGCGTGAAAAGCATTGCCTCATCGCGGGTCGAGCAGCTGCGCGCCCTGCGCGGCGCGGGCGTTGCCTGCGAGCGCGTTCTCATCCGCATCCCCATGCTCTCCGAGCTTCCGGAGGTCGCGGAGGTCGCGGACATGAGTCTCCAGAGCGAGCTTGAAACGCTCCGCGCCCTCAACGCGGCGTGTGCAGAGCAGGGAAGAGTGCATAAGGTGCTCCTCATGCTCGACCTCGGCGATCTGCGTGAGGGCTTCTGGAGCAAGGAGGAACTGATCGACGCCGCGCTGGAGGTCGAATACCGGCTGGACTGGCTGGAACTGGCGGGCATCGGCACGAATCTCGGCTGTTACGGCTCCATCGCCGCGACGCCGGAGAAGATGCGGGAGTTGGTCTCAGCTGCCGAGGTGGTCGAGCGCGCCATTGGGCGCAGACTGCGGTATATTTCCGGCGGCGCGTCCACCTCGGTCCACATGCTTCTTGACGGCACGATGCCCGAGCGCATCAACCACCTGCGCATCGGTGAATTTGCGCTTTTCGGCGGGATCTACGGCTGTTATCCGGATTTTATGCACCGGGACATGTTCACCCTGCATATGGAGGTCGTGGAATGTAAGCCGAAGCCGAGCTATCCGGTCGGCGAACGGGCAGTGGACGCATTCGGCCGGACGAGAGAGTATACTGACCGAGGCATCCGCCTTCGGGCACTCTGCGCCGCCGGACGCGTGGACTACGGCGATCCCCTTGACCTCACCCCGCGAAGAAGCGGTGTTGAGGTGCTCGGCGCATCCTCTGACCACACCATTCTGGATGTTGAGGAGGCACATCCCACCGTCTGCGTAGGCGATGTGCTGGATTTTGATGTGAGTTATGGTTCTGCCGTCTACCTCACCAATACGCCGGAGGTGCATATCGTCTACCGCAAGGACGGACGGCTGTATACAAGAGAAGAAAAGGAACGTCTCTGAATTCAGAGGCGTTCCTTTTTTGTTTATATGCCGCAGATCAGAAGAGTTTGTCCTTGACCTTCTCGTCAGCGTTCGTGCCGGTATAGCTGTTTTTAAAGAAGATGAAATACACAGCCATGCACACGGCGATGAGGGCATAGGCAAAAACGACAACGGCGATGTTGCCGCTCTGGATCTCGCTTACAAGACCGCCGAGCTCCACAATGATGATAAGCGCGGGTGTGATGAAGCGGATCATCACGCAGTAGAATTTACTCAGCCAGCGCGGGAAATGCGTGCCCTCACTCTCGAGCTCCGCGACGGCGGTTTCCGGCCTGACGTACCAGCCGATCGCGATGCAAGCAAACAGCGCACACACGGGCATGAGCACCGTGTTGGTCACTTCGTCAAAGAAGGTCAGCCAGTCAAGGCCGAAGAGCGTGGGCGAGCTTTCCTCCAGAATGGCCACGTGGCCGAGCGAGATGCTGATGGGAATGGATACAAGGAAGCAAAGAATCGCGACGATCACAGCGGAGAGCTTGCGGTTTGCCTTGAACTTCTGAATGACGAACTGCGTTGCGACCTCAATGAGGGACATGACGGAGGTGAGGGCGGCAATGGCGACCATGACGAAAAACGCGAAGCTGACGAGCTTGCCGGCAAAGCCCATAGAGTCGAACACCTGCGGCAGGATAATGAAGATGAGGGCGATGCCCTTGCTGCTTCCGAGCAGGCTGGGGTCGAAGTGTGCGACGGCGGGGAAAACGGCAAGACCGGCGAGCAGAGCGACGATCGTATCAAAAATACAGATCATCGCGGTGGACTTGACAATGTTGATCTCGCGGTCCGTGTAGGAGCCGTAGGTGAGCAGGATGCCCATGCCGATGGACAGGGAATAGAAGGCTTGCGCCATCGCGGCGAGAACGCTCTTGAAGTTGATGACGGAAAAATCAGGCTTGAGGTAGAACGCGAGACCTTCCTTCACGCCCTCGCCGAGCGTCAGGGAGTAGACCGCAACGCTCACGACGATGAGGAAGAGGATCGGCATGAGAACCTTGGACATGCGCTCGATGCCGGCCTCCACGCCGCAGGCGATGATGATCGCCGCGAGAGCGACGAACACACCGGTGTAGAAAACGACCTCGCCGGTGTTGACGGAGAAGGTGGCGAGGATCCCCGCGTTTCCGTTGAACGAGTTGGCAGCGAACTTCGTTGTCCAGCCGCCGAGTACGGAGTAATAGCAGGTGATGAAGGTGGGGATAATGATGGCGACCAGACCGCACCAGCCGAAGTTCGGATTGATCTTTTTATAGGCGCTCACAGGGTTGGCCGCCGCGCGGCGGCCAATGAAAATTTCAGTGAGCATGGTGACGAAGCCGATGAAAATAACGCAGACAACGTACATCAGCACGAAGGCCGCGCCGCCGTTCTGCGAGGTTTTGTATGGGAAGGCCCAGATGTTGCCGAGACCGACAGCCGAGCCGGCCGCGGCAAGGATGAAGCCGAGGCTGCTGGCAAAGCCGACTTTTTTCTTGTGTTCCATGTGATTTTCCTCTCTCTTTTGTTCCTTTCCGCCCGCTCTGTCTGCCCAAAAAACGCAGGACTGTGCATAAGTGCAGAAATTAGACTTATTCTACTGTCTTTCTTGCCAAAAGTAAAGAGACGTATTATAATAAAAATATGAGTATGCCTAATGGAAAGGAAATGCCGCATGGAAAGTAAAAAGCTGGAAGCGCTTATTATGGCGGTGGATCTCGGCAGCTTCACCAAGGCTGCGGAGGTGCTGGGCTACACGCAGTCCGGCCTGACGCATATGATGAATTCGCTGGAAAGGGAGGTCGGCTTCATGCTGCTCGAGCGCGGGCGCAGCGGCGTGCGCCTGACGGAAGAGGGCGAGCGCGTCGCGCCGGCCATCCGCGACTTTTTGCAGGCCAACGCCCGGCTTGACAGTATGATCGAGCAGGTTGCCTCCTCGCGCAGCGAGGTCATCCGTGTGAGCGCCTATGCCAGCATCGCCATGCACTGGCTGCCGGTCATCATTCAGCGCTTTCGTGAGGAATGCCCTGAGGTAAACGTCGATATCCGCATGGCGGATCATGTGGACGCACCCTACGAGCTGCTCGCGCAGGGAAAGATGGATGCGATCCTGGTTTCGGCGCAGAATGAGGGACGCTATGAGTGGGTGCATCTGGCCGACGACACGATGTACGCCGTCCTGCCGCGCGACTTTGATACGAACGGCATGACCACCTTTCCGCTCTCAGCTTTCGAGGGGCGTGACTTCATCATGCCTGCGCAGGGCTTTGACAAGGATATCATGCGTATTTTCAACCGCATTGGCGTCAAGCCGCATATCCTTCCGACGTGGGTGGACGACCCCACCGTGATCAGCATGGTCGGACACGGACTTGGCGTGAGCATGATGACGGAACTGACCGTGCGCGGGCATACGGACAGCGTGAAGCTCCTGCCGGTCGAACCGGCCAGCTCGCGCGAGCTCGGCCTTGCTCTGCGATCCTATGACACGGCGAGCGAGGGGCTGCTGCGCTTTATCGACTGCACGAAGCGCGTGGTCGCGGAGATGCAGAATGGTTGCAAAAGCAACTTGTAATGCGGCGGAAAACGGTTACAATAAGGAAACCACGAAAGGATCCGACGGCTCCGCGCCGTATGGATCGAAAGAGAACAAAGAAAAGGAAGCCTTTATGCTCACATTTAAGCCTGCCGCGCAGCGGGATATCGCCCGTCTGCGCCGCTACTATAAAAATTGTGATTACCAGCTTTGTGAATACTCCGCGCTCGTCAAGCTCATGTGGCGCGAGCACCTGCACCCGAACTGGGCCGAGGGTGCAGGCTGCTTGATCGTGCGCAACTTTATCGACGGACAGTATTGCTTTGACTACCCTGTCCCCGGACCGGAGGGCGACGTCGACGCCGCGCTTTCCCTGATTGAGGATTACTGCCGCGAGCAGGATATCCCACTTGTTTTGTCTGTCGTGCCGCAGGAAAAGGCAGCAGAGCTGCTGGCGCGTTATCCGTACTTCAAACTCTCCTCGCCGCGCGTGTGGTGCGACTATATCTACGCCGCCGAGGATATGCGCGAGTTTGCCGGCCGGCGTTATTCCGGTCAGCGCAACCACATCAACAAGTTCCGCAAGCTCTATCCCGACGCGGTGTTCCGTGCGCTGGGGAAGGCGGATCTGCCGCTCATAACGCAGTTCTGGCGCGATTATGAGGCGGTCTTTACCAAGGAGGCCAGCTCGGCAAAGAACGAGCTGCGCTATGCTGAAAAAATGCTCCGCATGACGGGCAGCCCGCATTTCTTTGTTGGCGGTATGGAGTTGGAGGGAAAGCTGATCTCCGTTGCCATGGCGGAGCGCTGCGGCGACACATTGCAGATCCACATTGAAAAGGCGCTTTACGGCTATGAGGGCGTTTACCCTGCCACCGTGCAGGCCTTTGCGAGGGAGTTTGCCGTCGACGGTGTGCGCTGGCTCAACCGAGAGGATGATGCGGGCGACCGCGGCCTGCGCACTTCCAAGCTTCAGTATCTGCCCGACCATCTGGGCGCAAAGCTGCGCTTTGACGTGCTCAACGAGCTGACGAACATCAGCGAGATCCCGACTTTTTCGACTGCGCGCCTGACGCTCACGCCCATCGCCGACGCGGACAAGGCGGCCTATGCATCGCTCTGCCTTGACGACGAGCGGAACAAGTGGTGGGGCTATGACTTCCGCAAGGATTACGACGGAACGCCCTATGAGGACTATTTCCTCAAGGTCGCATGTGAGGACTTCGCACATCGCCGCGCGGTCAACTTCGCCGTCCGGATTGACGGCGCGCTGATCGGCGAAGCGGTGCTGTATCACTTTGATTCCCGCGGCGGCGCGGAGCTCGGCTGCCGTATTGCGCCTGAATACGCTGGGCACGGCTATGGGACCGAGGCCTTTGCGGCTGCGGCGGAATGGGCGATCTACCGGCTCCACCTTGCCCATGTCGTCGCCAAGTGCTATAAAGAGAATGACGCTTCCTACAGGATGCTTTCCTCCTGCATGCACCGGGCGGGCGAGGATGAGACGTTCTTCTATTTCGATAAGGAAGTCTGAAAACGGCGGGAAAATTTAAAACGACGTATGAAAGCATCGCCTCTGCGAATACTACCGCAGAGGTGATGTTTTATTATGGGAACCAATTCTGAATTTTGCTCCGACGAGCGCGTTGGCTACAGTCTGCTCAAATCCTTTCTGGCCGGCGATGTCAACGCCAACCGCTGTTACGCCGGTCTCTCGCCCGACGAGCAGCAGCGCCTTGCTTCCGGCGCACAGAGTCTGCGCACACCGGACGAGGTCGCCAGCTATGTCTGGGATTATCTTGACAGACAAGGAAGGTAACGTGGGATGGAGCGCCTGAGCGGAAATTTTCAGCAGGATGTGCGCACACTGGACGCGCTGCTCGGCGTGGAGCGCAGCTTTGACATGATTGCGCGCGACCTCGTTGCCGGCGGGCGCCGCTGCCGCATCTGGGTGGTGGACGGCTATGGCGACGATGCGGTGATCGAGCGGATCGTCAGCTTCCTCCTTGCCCAGTGCACAACGGCGGACGCGCACAGCGCGCAGGAATTTATCGACCGCTATGTCACTTTCAGCGAGGTGAACGCCGAAACAGATGTGGAGCAGGCGCTCACGGCGGTGTTCCTCGGCAAGACGCTGCTGCTGGCAGAGGGCTTTTCCTCCTGCATCCTCATCGACGCGAAAAGCTATCCCTCCCGCAGTGTGGAGGAGCCGTCCTCAGGTAAAGTCCTGCGCGGCGCGCACGACGGCTTTATCGAAACACTTGTGCAGAACGCCGCACTTTTGCGCCGCCGTATTCGCACGCCGCAGCTCACGCTGGAGGGACATAAGATCTCGGAAAACTCGCGCGCCGATGTGGCGCTCTGCTATCTGGAGGACAAGGTGGACCGCGCGCTGCTTGAACGCGTGCGGACAAAGCTTGCCGGGATCGACGCCAATTCCATCTCAATGTCGCAGGAGTCGATCGCCGAGTCCATGATGGACCGCCGCCAGTGGTACAATCCCTTTCCACGCGTGCGCTATACCGAGCGGCCGGACGCCGCTGCCGCCAGCATTATGGAGGGGAGCATCATCGTTCTCGTCGACAACTCGCCCGCCGCCATGATCCTGCCGACGCGCTTTTTTGATTTCGTGCAGGAGGCAAACGACTTCTACTTTCCGCCGCTCATCGGCTCGTATCTGCGCATCTTACGTGTGATCGTCTTTCTGTTGACGCTTTTCATCACGCCTGTGTGGTATATCCTCATTCACGATCCGGCACTTTCAAGCGGCGCACTGAGCTTCCTTGCCGTCACAAGTGAATATGGGGTGCCGGTCCTTGCCCAGCTTCTGCTGACCGAATTTATCGTCGACCTCCTCAAGCTTGCCTCGCTCAACACACCCAGTGTCTTTTCCAATTCCTTTTCCATGATCGGCGCGCTCGTGCTCGGCGATTTCGCCGTGCAGGCGCACTGGCTCGTGCCGGAGGTGCTGGCCTACATGGCTTTTGTCGCCATCGCAAATTTCGCCCAGCCGAGCTATGAACTCGGCTATGCCTTCAAGCTGCTGCGGCTGGTGCTTCTGCTCTTTTCTGCCGCGCTGGACTGGATCGGTCTCGCACTCGGCACACTGCTCATTGTCCTTCTGCTCATTACGACGAAGCCCATTGACGGCGGACACTATCTCTACCCGCTTTATCCCTTCCGCTGGCACGCACTGCGCACACTCCTGATTCGCCGTCCTATTTCACCCGACAATACCTGAAGGAAGAGGGAAAAGCCGCCGGCTTTTTCTCTTCTTTTTTTGTGCGGCACGTGCTATCATAAAGCTGAACATCGCACACTGGGAGGACGTGCCGTTTACCCGCGAGGGAAAGACCGTTTGCTTCCGGACAGAGAAGCTTGAACTTGCCTTTGCCCGCGTGGGAGTAGAGGGAGGCTGCCTTGCGGAGAAGGACAACGCGGGCTGCTTTATCCCTGTGCCGGAACCTGTGCGCAAGGTTTATCCCCGGCTGCCCCTCACGGCGGAAAATGCCGCCGCCATTTCCTGCACCGCTGTCCTCGGTGTGTATGTCGTGGAATTTGAGCGATAAAACAAACGAAAAGCCGCCCGGTCGGGCGGCTTTTTCGTTTTCCCGGTTCGATATGCTCCACCGCCTGTTCCTGTGTCAGTCCTGCGGCCGTGCGCGCCTGCCTGAGCTTGACTCCGATCTACATCATACCCCGCTCTTTCTGCCTTCATCATAAGAGAGAAAGGGGGCCTTGCCCATCAAAAAAATTGCAAAAAGTGCTTGACAAATCATGATGTATGTATTATTGTACTAATCGCTTAATACAACAATACAATGAAAAAGGAGGAACCGTATGGAGTGGCAATTCCGCAGCGACAGTCCCATCTACACCCAGCTTACGCAGCGGCTGACGCAGGCGATCATCGCGGGTGAGTTTCAGCCCGGCGAGCGCCTGCCCTCGGTGCGTGACCTTGCGGTGGAGGCAGGCGTCAACCCGAACACGGTGCAGCGTGCGCTCAGTGAGCTTGAGCGTGATGGGCTGGTGTTCTCCCAGCGCACCGCAGGCCGCTTCGTGACGGAGAATATTCACATGATCGAAAATGCGAAGTTCCGTCTCGCGGACCGGTGTGTGGCAGATTTCCTATCCGAGATGGCAAAGCTTGGATGCAGCAGGGAAGAGGTCATCCGGCTGCTACAAAGCATGAAGGAGGAAGAAAAGTGAGTATTTTGGAATGTAAGGCGCTCACCAAGCGCTATGGCGGAAAGACCGCACTCGACGGCGTGGAGCTTGTCATCGAGCCGGGCCGCATCGTCGGCCTTCTCGGCCCGAACGGCAGCGGCAAGACGACGCTCATCAAGCTGGCCAACGGATTGCTGACGCCGACAGACGGTGAAATTTTGATCGACGGCAAGGCCCCATCGCCCGAGACGAAGGCGGTCGTGTCCTATCTTCCCGACCGCGACACGCTGCCCGGCTGGATGACGGTTGCCCAGACGGTCGATTACTACGCGGATTTTTACGCCGATTTCCGCCGCGACGCTGCGCAGGAGATGATCCGGCGGCTGGGTCTTGACGTGTCCCAGCGCGTCAAGACGCTCTCCAAGGGCACGCGGGAAAAGCTGCAACTGGTGCTCGTGATGTCGCGCAGCGCAAGGCTCTATCTGCTCGACGAGCCCATCGGCGGCGTCGATCCTGCGACCCGCGACTACATTCTCCGCACGATCATCGGAAACTACAACGAGGACGCCTCGGTCGTGATCTCCACGCACCTGATCGCCGATGTCGAGCAGGTGCTCGATGAAGTGGTATTTCTGCAAAACGGCCGCGTTGAGCGGCATATGAGCGTCGATGTGATCCGCTCCGAGACAGGGAAGAGCGTCGACGAGCTCTTCCGGGAGGTGTTCAAATGCTAAGGAAACTTGTCCGGCACGAATTTCGCGCCACCGGCCGCATGATGTGGCCCGTTTTTGCGGGTATGCTTGCGCTGACATTTGCCATGCGCTTGTCCCAGCGTGTGCTGCAAAGCGATTCCCATTGGCTGCTCAATCTGCTGGCGATGTTCATTGTGATAGGATTTGTTCTTGGGCTTATGGCGCTGAGCCTTGCGCCGATGGTCGTATCCGCCGTCCGCTTCCGTGACCATATTCTCAAGGACGAGGGATACCTTACCCTGACCCTGCCGGTGAGTATGCACCAGCTCCTTGCTTCCAAGCTCATTGTCTCGGCCGTGTGGTATGCTGCGGCAGCAGTATTCATGGTACTTCTGGTGTGTCTGCTCGGTTTTACCGACGCAAGCGACTGGCTCATCATTCCGGATCTCTTCTCCGAGGCGTTCCATCTCCTTGGCAGGATGGATGCATCGACGCGGGCGCAGGCGATTTTGTTCGCGGTGGAGTTCTTCTTCAACTGTGTCTTCGGCGTTACGGCGGTCTCCCTGATCGTCTATGCGGCTTATGCCGTGGGCTACAGCTTTAATAAACACAAGAGTGCCCTTACGGCTGTATTTGCAATCGCTTTCTTCCAGCTGGTGCAGTTTGCGGCCATCGCAGTTCTGGCGAAACTGTTCGACGACGGCTTCACTGCATGGTCAAACCTTAACGGCATGCAGGCGTGCAATGCTCTCCTTGCTGCCGCCCTGACCGGCGAGCTGGCGGTCTGCGTCCTGTTTTATCTCATCACGTGGTATTTCACCACAAGAAAGCTGAATCTGGAGTAAATGATGAAAAAGCTTCTCGTTCTCATTCTCACGCTCGCGGCGGGCACGCTTCTTCTTCGGCGAAAAAATAAATGAAGTCCCTCATCTGGAAAGCGGCCGAAAATGCGCCTGCCGCCTGACCTCCAATGCCTACTGCCGAGTGGTAGAAGGCAAGGTTTGAACAATTTGTGACAAATCTGGGATGCGCTTGTTTTTGCGGCGGGCTGTGATATAATAAATAAACTGGACAGCGTATCGCGCCGGTCGGCGCGGTACGCGGCCTTTTTTAAGACAAGAGGAAGGAACTGCCTATGAACATTCAATTTTCCGGCTCGGACGCCGGCGGCTTCCGCTTCCGCACCTCCGGTGCCGGCGGGGGAGAGGGGAGCGCACCGCGCAAGCCGCGTAAGGCGGTCGGCACGCCGGGTAGGCGCATCGCCATCAATGCGCTCATCACGCTGCTCGTCGGCGCAGTTTATTTTTATCTGGAGCTGCCGCCGATCAATCTCCACGCAGAAGAATTTTACGGTTTCGTGCTGCTGCTGTGCGCGGTCTACTGCGTCTGTGCACTTGTGACCTCCGGATTTCAGGGCGAGGGAGTCAAGGGCTATTTCACCTTCGTGAAAAAGCAGTGCACCGTCCCATTCCTGCTCGCGGTCGGACTGCTGGTCATCGCTGCAGTCGGCTCCGCAGCCTCGTGGGTCGTGTTCCGCGCAGGCAGCTATCAGAAGCTGCTGACGGTCGAGACCGGCGATTTTGCCGCAGAGATCGCCGAGGTGTCCTATGACCGCATCCCCATGCTCGACAAGGACAGCGCCGAAAAGCTCGGCGACCGCAAGCTCGGCGAGCTGAGCGATATGGTTTCGCAGTTTGAGGTTGCCGAGGATTACACGCAGATCAACTATCACGGCCGCCCTGTGCGCGTGACGCCGCTGCGCTACGGCGATATTATCAAGTGGTTCAACAACCGCTCCGCCGGTCTGCCGGCTTACCTTGTGATCGATATGGTGGATCAGAGCGTGGATGTCGTCCGCCTTGACGAGGGCATGAAGTACACGACCGCCGAGCATTTCTCCCGCAATCTCTACCGATATCTGCGCTTCCACTACCCGACTTATATGTTTGAAGAGCCGGTCTTTGAGATCGACGAGGACGGCATACCCTTCTGGGTCTGTGCCAAAAAGGAAAAGACCATCGGTCTTTTCGGCGGTACGGACAATAACGGCGCGGTGCTCGTCAACGCGGTTACCGGCGAGAGCGAATACTATGATGAGCCGCCCGAGTGGGTCGACCATGTTTACTCCGCCGACCTCATCATCGAGCAGTATGATTACTACGGCATGTACCACAACGGCTTCCTCAATTCCATCCTTGGACAGCGCGATGTGACCGTTACCACCGACGGCTACAATTATCTTGCCGAAGGTGATGACGTTTATCTCTACACCGGCGTGACCAGCGTCGGAGGCGACGAGAGCAATGTCGGCTTTCTGCTCTCCAACCAGCGCACCAAGGAGACGAAGTATTATCCCTGTGCCGGTGCAACGGAATACAGCGCCGAGGACAGCGCTGAGGGACAGGTGCAGAACCTGCGCTATAAGGCGACCTTCCCGCTGCTTTTGAACATCGCCGGTCAGCCGACGTACTTCATGGCGCTCAAAGATGCCAGCGAGCTGGTGAAGATGTACGCCATGGTCAATGTCAACCAGTATCAGATCGTGGCCACCGGTGCGAGCGTCGCCGAATGTGAGACGAACTACCGCAGGATGCTCCGTCAGAGCAATCTCATCTCAGACGACCAGACAGGCATCGATCAGCCGCAGCAGGACGGCCTGAAGAATGTGAGCGGCGAGATCACTGAACTGCGCAGTGCGGTGATCAATGGCAATTCGCACTACTTCTTCCGGCTGGACAGCGGCAGCGGGTACTACTGCGCTGACGCAGCGAGCGTTCCCAACGCGCCGCTGCTCAATGTCGGCGACGCCGTGTATGTCGATTATACGGAACCGGAGGCGGGGGATTACTGGGCCACGGTCTATGTGGTCGAGATTCTTCCGTACAGCTGGCAGGAGGAGCCGGAGAGCGAAACGGAGACCGCGCCGGCCGTACCGGAAGGACCGGACAGTGCGCAGCCTCCGGCCGGAACAAATGCATAAAAGATGCTGATATACAAAAAGGAGATGGATATATTCCATCTCCTTTTGTCATGCATCACTTCATCGTGACAGAAAAAATTCAGATACTAAACATGCGATGAAAGAATGGCTGCATGATTTTTAATTGATATTATCAAAAAAACGAAACGCTATATACCGTATTTATGCGTTTTATACAAAAAGAAGGGAAAATTTTCTCTTTGGCAGAAACTGCAATTTTGGTCCAACCCACTTGAGAAAGCACCGCTTTTGTGATAGTCTACTTGACGAGATGGAAGCACCATCGAAATGCTCTTTATGAGTAAATTTAGAGGAGGCTATTTATCATGAACGCTTATATCGAAAGAGTTCTTGCCGAAACCAAGGCCAAGAATGCGAACGAGCCCGAATTCCTGCAGACCGTTGAAGAGGTTCTCACCTCTCTTGAACCCGTCATCAACGCCCATCCCGAGTATGAGGCTGCATGCCTGCTCGAGCGCATGGTCGAGCCCGAGCGCATCGTCGAGTTCCGCGTTGTCTGGATGGACGATCAGCTCAAGTATCATGTCAACCGCGGCTACCGCGTTCAGTACAATGCGGCGCTTGGTCCCTTCAAGGGCGGCCTGCGTTTCGACCCCTCCGTTAACCTTTCTATCGTTAAGTTCCTCGGCTTCGAGCAGGTTTATAAAGATGCTCTGACCTGCCTGCCTATCGGCGGCGCCAAGGGCGGTTCCGACTTTGATCCCCGCGGCAAGAGCGACGGCGAGATCATGCGTTTCTGCCAGGCCTTCATGACTGAGATGTATCGTCACATCGGTCAGGATCTCGACTGCCCCGCCGGTGACCTTGGCTGCGGCGGCCGCGAGATGGGCTACCTGTACGGCCAGTATCGCCGCATCGTCGGCGGTGCCGAGTTCGGCGCGATCTCCGGCAAGGATATCAAGACCGGCGGCTCCATCCTCCGTCCTGAGGCGACCGGCTTCGGCGCTGTCTATTATCTGTGCGAGGCTCTCAAGCACGACGGTCTCGATATTGCCGGCAAGACCATCGCCATGTCCGGCTACGGCAATGTTGGCTGGGGCATCATGAAGAAGGCTTCCGAGCTCGGCGCGAAGGTCACCTATTTCGCCGGCCCCGACGGCTACATCCACGATCCGGACGGCGTTTCCGGCGAGAAGCTCGACTTCATCCTTGAGATGCGCGCCAAGGATCCCATGCACTGCAAGCCCTATGCTGACAAGTACGGCTGCGAGTTCGTCGCCGGCCAGAAGTGCTGGGGCGTCAAGGACGTTGATATCTACATGCCCGCCGCTACCCAGAACGACGTCAACATGGAGTGGGCCAAGAAGATCGCCGAGTCCGGTGTCAAGTACTACATCGAAGTCGCCAACATGCCCACCACCAACGATGCGCTTGAGTTCCTCAAGAAGCAGAAGCACATGGTCGTTGCTCCCTCCAAGGCTGTTAACGCCTGCGGCGTTTCCGTTTCCGAGCTCGAGATGGCTCAGAACGCCGAGCGTCTGTACTGGACTGCTGAGGAAGTCGATGCGAAGATGCATCAGATCATGAAGAACATCTACAACGCTTCCGTCGAGGCGGCTGAGCGTTACGGTCTGGGCTACGATCTGGTCGCCGGTGCGAACATCGCCGGTTTCCAGAAGGTCGCCGACGCCATGATGTGCCAGGGCATTTTCTAAGCCGAATCGCTTTGAAAACCAAAAAAAGAAGAGCTGCGTAAGCAGCTCTTCTTTTTGCTTATTTACTGACCAGAAGCTTCTTCATGCCGCGCTCGAGTCCATCGACACTGAGCGGGTACATGTCGATGAGACGCGCGATATGGCCATAGCTCTGGCCCCAGTAGTTGCCGTAGCGCGGCGGTTCCTCGGGATTGAGCCAGATGAGGTGGTCGTACTGCTCGTGGAAGCGCTTGAGCCAGTCGAAGCCGGAGAGTGTGGCCCCGCCGTAGCGGTAGTCATAGCGCTTCTCTGTCAGCTCGTACATATCCATCAGCGCGTCGCCGACAAGGATGACCTTGTATTCGCTTCCAAAGTTTTTCAGCACCCAGTCCGTCGAGACACCGTGCTCACGGTACATTCGCGGGTCGGAATAGACGGTGGAATATATGCAGTTGTGAAAGTAATAGACGTGGAGCTCCTTGAAATGATTGGACTGGCGCGCCGCCTGAAAGAGCATGGAGCACAGCTGAGAATAGTAGCTCATCGAGCCGCCGAAGTCCATCAGCATGAGCACCTTGACCGTATTGCGCCGCGGGCGCTTGTAGCGCACGGAGAGCGTGCCGGCATTGTCGCAGGTATCGCGGATCGTGCCGTCCACATCAAACTCCGTCCGGTCGCCAAGTGACTGGTCGGAATACTGCCGCAGAAGACGGAAGGCCATCTGGAACTGACGGATGTCGAGCGTGTTATCACGGCGGAAGTCGCGGTATTTCCGCTCTCCTGCAACCTGAAACGCGCGGCGGTAGATGCTCTCGCCGCCGACGCGGATGCCCTGCGGGATGTGTCCGGCGTTGCCAAAGTTGGAGTAGCCGCCGGTGCCGATCCAGTACGAGCCCTTATTGTGCTCTTCCTTCTGTTCCTTGAGGCGATCCTCAAACATTTTGAGGATCTCATCGATGCTCTTTTCCTCATAGCCCTGGCTGCGCAGAAAAGCACGAAAGTCGGCGAGCGCATTTTTCGGATGATCGAGCCAGTTCATGAGTTCCTCGGGCAGCATGTCCTCGGGGAAAGGAACATCCTTGAAATACTCCAGAAACACCGCGTCAAACTTGTCGTAGTCCGCCTCGCTTTTCACCAGAACGGCGCGGCAGAGGTCATAAAAGCCTGTCAGCGTGGAGTGATGCAGTCCCAGCAGCAGTCCCTCCATGAGCGTCATCCACTCGTTGAGAGAGACGCCGAAGCCGCGCTGGCGAAGAAGATAGAAAAATCCAACGAACATGGCCTTACCGCATCCGGCGCTGCATCGCCGCGATATCCTTGTCCTTTTTGAGCAGCACACCCGCGAAGGGAATCTCCTTCATGATGCGCGCGGGATCGACACCGCCGAGCTCCAGCGCGCGGATCCAATCCACCAGCTCGCTCGTAGAGGGCTTTTTCTCGATCGATTCGATCGAGCGGAGGTAATAGAACGCCTGCATCGCCTGACGGAGCAGCTCTTCATCGAGTTTGTCGAAGTGTACACGGATGATCTTCTCCATCTGCTCCTGCGTGGGGAAGGAGATGTAGTGGAAAATACAGCGCCGCAGGAAGGCGTCGGGCAGCTCCTTTTCGGCGTTCGACGTGATGATGACAATGGGACGGTGTCTGGCCTTGATGGTCTCTTTTGTCTCAGGAATGTAGAACTCCATTTTATCAAGCTCCCAGAGCAGATCGTTCGGGAACTCCAGATCGGCCTTGTCCACCTCGTCGATGAGCAGGACGACCTGTTCGTCGGCGGAGAAGGCCTCGCCGAGCTTGCCGAGCTTGATGTATTTGCCGATGTCATCCACGCCGGCCGAGCCGAACTGGCTGTCGTAGAGACGCTGCACCACATCGTAGACATACAGGCCGTCCTGTGCCTTGGTGGTGGATTTTACGTTCCAGATGATGAGCTTTTTGCCCAGCGCGTCGGCGACCGCCTGTGCGAGCATGGTCTTGCCGGTGCCCGGCTCACCCTTGATAAGCAGCGGCTTTTGCAGCGCAACGGCGATATTCACCGCGCCCATCAGCTCGGGCGAGGCAACGTAATTTTCGGTTCCGTGGAATGAAGTGGTCATGGCGTTTCCCTTTCGTTGTGCAAATTTATCTTTTATTTTACATAGTCCGGGTAAACGTGTCAATGCCGTGTCTGCAAGAAAAAAACACAGAAATTCCTCAAACAGATGTTGCATGATTCGAACGAATGTGCTATACTGCACATAAGAGTAAACAGGAGGGGGCTTGATGCGATGGAAAAACTGTCGAAAATGCAGCAGAAGGTCTACGACTACATCGTCGAATGCGTGAGAGAACAGGGCTATCCGCCCTCTGTGCGCGAAATTTGCGCCGCCCTTGACCTCAAGTCGCCCTCTACTGCGCATTTCCACATCAAGCATCTCGAAGAGCTGGGCTATCTGGAGCGCAGCGCCGGCAAGGGCCGCGCGATCAAGCTCAGTGCGGCGGCGCTGGGACAGCAGCGTGCCGCGGCCGCTGTGCCGCCGGCGCAGAAGGACTTTATGGAGGAAACGGATGCGAGGGAAAACCGCATCCCCATCGTCGGCAATGTCGCCGCGGGCAGCCCGATTCTGGCACAGGAGTGTGTGGAGGACTACCTGACCTTTGATACCGGCAATCGCAGCGGGGAGTTTTTTGCGCTGCGCGTGCGGGGCGAATCCATGCTCGGCGTTGGGATCCTGCCGGATGATCTGGTCGTTGTCCGCCGCCAGCAGACGGCGGTGAATGGGGAGATCGTCGTTGCACTCATCGGCGACGAGGCCACGGTCAAGACCTTCAAAAAACAGAATGGGAAGATTTGGCTTCTGCCCGCGAACCCCGACTATCAGCCCATCGATGGGCGTGAGTGCGAGATCCTCGGCAAGGTTGTTGCCGTGGTGCGTCAGTATTAAAAACACTTGTGCTGAAAGCGACGCGGGGCCTTGACGAGTATGAGCACGCTTTTAGCAGTCGAAAAATGATAAAAACAGCACCTGTGGTTCTCGCAGGTGCTGTTTTTGTTCTTTTGAATACGTGGCGGTGCACTGATTGGACAAAAAACGGCTGTGGAGCCGCATACTGCGCAGTGTCAAAGCCCACGTGCTTCCTCTCGCGCGGCATTCTGCTGCTGGTAGCCGGTGCCCCAGACCACCATGGAATCCAGAATCGGCTTCAGGCTGTATCCGGTCTCCGTCAGCGTATACTCGACCCGCGGCGGCATCTCGGCATAGACCTTGCGGGTGAGAAGCCCTTTGTCCTCCATGTCCCGCAGCTGCGCGGTGAGCACCTTCTGCGTTACATGGCCGATCGATTTTTTCAGCTCGCCGAAGTGCTTGGTGCCATCCATCAGATCACGCAGGATCAGCATCTTCCATTTATCACCAATGAGCATCAACGTCGTTTTCACAGGGCAGGCGGGCAGTTCCATACGGCACTCATCCAATCGCTTCAGTCAAGATTTTCTGGACTCACGATACGCTTTCAGCCGCGTATCGTCAACAAAGATTTTCGTCGGTCACATTTCACACCGTAGAGCACCGGCGCGTCGGTGATGCCGTTTTCCTTGGCGTACTCCACCACATCACCCTTGAAAAAGCGGGGGTCGATCATATGGACTTCTGCATAGTCCTCCACCGGGAACTGAGAGAAGGTGTTGCCGTAGGAGTCTTTAATGAGCAGGAGCCTGCCGCTCTTGCCGCTGCCCTCGATGACTGTCTGCGCCTGATTGGAATTCAGGAACACAGCGTACTGGTCACTTCCGTTCAGATACTTGCGCTTGTAGATACTATCCGTCTCATACTGTCCGCCGTTGTAAGGGACATGGCAGTTCGGGAGTTTGTACCATGCGGTGATCTCCTCAGCGGGGACGGTGGGCAGGGGGACTTGATCGGCGAGATATTTTTCCGGTTCATCACCAAACTTGCCGGGAATAAAGTCGGCAACGGTAAATTTGGGCTTTTGCGTCAAGGTGCGCTTTTCCCGTTCCGAGTAGTACCGATCCGGCATGATGAGCCCTGCCAGAGCAGACACCGCCAGCAGCAGGCAGAAAAAAGGCGGTTACGATCTTATTTCACATTTTTCTCACCTCAGAATCGGAAGTACAGGAACGGATTGTAGCTGCCGCTGACCAAATACGCCATGGACGCCGCCAACACACAGGCGAGTCTGCCACAGTCGGCAAATGTCAGCGCCCGCTGTCCCAGCCGCGCATTCAGCTTTTCGTAGCAGGCCTTTCTCAGCGGCGTTGCTGCAATCGTGCACAGAAGCAGCATTCCGCCGTAGGTCAGCAACAGATAGAGACTACCTCTGCCAAACAGCACACCGGAAACATGGCCCTGCACCACGCGAAGCCGCTTGGCAAGTCCGCCCTTGTTGCCGCCCAGCGGGATATACACATAATCCCGGAACCACGTTCCCATGGAGACATGCAGCGCCGCCAGAAATCAGTGATGTTGTCGGCAAGGAACGGATAGTTGAAGTTCTCCAAAAAGCGGAACCCCAGCATCCGCCCAAGGACAATGGCCATGTCGGAGTAGGCGGGAACATCTCAAACGATGCTCCCGCCTTAACTACTATTATTTATATTTAATTATTATTGCTGCCTCCTAATATTTTGCGAAAAATGGCCCATAATGCCCATAATATTGTACCCAATATTGTTCCTATAAACATGGCACCAAATGCTAAAAAACCGGCCGTCGCACTGCTCATCATAAAGTCTGGCTCAAATAACCCAGGATACGGGAGGTTCCAAGTCCGATCTGCAATGTACCCATATCCCGCAAAAGATAAAAATGCAAACGGAAGAATTCCGATACAAAATCTCATTTTTTTACCAGCCCGCAAGCAGATAGCAAACTGCACAATAGCAGACACAAGAATCAAGAGCGGGAAAAAGTCAATATCGAGTCGAAACATACAGGCCTCCCTGTCGTTATGAATTAGTAATCATTTTTCGTATAAAGCACCGACGTTTTTAGCCATCAGGGACAAAATAGTTTTCTCCACGAATGCACAATTTCCCCTGCTGCATTTCATTAAAACCACCTCTACCAACTCAATTATAGCAAATAAAGGCAAAAAAGCAAGGGCAGGAATGAATTCCTACCCTTGCTCAATTCATAGAACATTCTCAATAGAAATGATAAATCCGAACACATTACCAACTTGGATAATGTAGTTCGGAT
>JAXYYF010000059.1:0-17069 GCA_037419475.1 bacterium | reverse complement strand
CGCAATGTACGACTACATGAAGGCTCTGCAAAAACGCTTCGACTGGCAGTCTCATCCAGAACTGGATACTCAGATCGAACGTGCCCGAGAGGAACTGCGGCGGGACACGGACGCCGTAGAGCGTAAGAAACTACTGCGGCTGTTGGACGCACAGAACGCATTGCTGGCGAAGTCCACGCTGATGAGCTTCACCGCGGGCTTCAAGCTGGCGTGGGGCATGGTGAAAGAGCTGGAGGCAGATGGGCTCTATTCCTTCGAGCGAGAGGAAGAAGAACACATCTGCCGCCTGACAGAACAGGAGGACTAAATGGCGAAACAAAGACCGTCCGGCGACGGGATGGTGCGCAAGCGGGAGGACGGCCGCCGGGAAGGCCGTATCGTGGTGGGGCACAAGAAAAACGGTGCGCCCATTTTCCAGCACGCCTAACGATGGCCGGGTGGTGGTCGAGGATGATGTACCACGATTCTCTGTCCTTCAGGCGGCTTCTGGTGCCGCCTACTTCGAGAACCGCCCGCTTGCCGATCACATACACGCCGGTGTAGCGTTCGTCCTCCAAAATGCGGAGAATGGTGGACGCACTCCAAATCCCGTGACAGCGGGAAATATCGTGGGTATGATTGCCCTGCGCCGCTTTGTACTGGCCGGGAGTGGGGATGCTTCTGCGGAACAGCTCCCGCGTGATGGCGGTGGCGTTGATGCCCTCTGCGGCAAGCTGGAAGATGAGCTGCACAACGGCAGCGGCCTCCGGGTCAGGCTCCATTCTGCCATCGGCGCTTTTGCGGTAGCCGTAGGGACAGATTTTGCTCTGATACTCACCACGCTGCATCTTGGCATACTTGGCACTCTTGGTTTTGATGGACATATCGCGGCTGTAATACTCGCTGATGAGGTACTTGAACGCCACATCTATGCCGCCGGTATGCCAAGGTGAAGTCCATCGCCCTGAACCATGCGGGCGTGAGTGAAAATTGGGCGTATGACATGGACATTGAGCTGGACGATGAGAACGGGAAGCCTGTACGATAGAGAGTGCATAAACGGAGTTGTGGTACTGATCGGCTGAAAGCATTAAGCGAAAAATAAAAATGCAGACAGATTCGAAGAAATCCCGAACAAAAGCCCACTGCCCGCGGACGGTTTCGACGTATTGTTACATTCTTTTTGAATATATATCCGATGGATTTGGCGGATATGCCGTTGCAATACCCATAGGAAAATGCTATGCTTTATCCGTAATAAGGTAGAGGCGCGTTTTACTAAGAGTACGGTCATCCTGCAAGAGGGAAGTCGCAATTCCCGGAGGACCGGAAAGGAGAAAACGCCGAAGGCAAGCGAGGCGGAAGCTTGGCCTGGTTATATGCAGAAGATGCATATAACTGTCGCATGATTGCGGAGAGCTGTCCATTACAAAACGTAGAACCACACCTGTCAGGGGCGTCAGGTGTGCGATATGGCATTGTATCAAGGCAGCCGATGGAATCATCGGCTGCTTTTTTTTGCAGAAAAAACGAAAAGAGGTAAATGTATGGAACCTGTATACGTTGGCGCATTATCCCTTCTGCCGCCCGTGGTGGCAATCGTGCTGGCGCTGCTGACCAAGGAAGTGGTGCTCTCACTGGTGGCGGGCATTCTCTCCGGCACGGTCATCTATGCCGTCGCCGCCGGACTGAACCCCGTGGTGGCGCCTGTGGACATCATGTTTGGACTCATCATCGACCGTGCGGATATGTATATCATTCTCTTCTGCTTCCTGCTCGGCTCGCTGGTCTATCTGATCAACGCCTCCGGCGGAGCGAAGGCTTACGGCCGTTGGGCGACCAAGGTCATCAAGTCCAAGCGGCAGGCCACGCTGCTGACCACGTTCCTTGGCTGCATGATCTTTGTGGACGATTATTTCAACGCTCTGACGGTCGGCTCCGTGATGAAGCCGGTCTCTGACCAGTACAGGGTCAGCCGTCCCAAGCTGGCGTATCTGATCGACTCCACCTCCGCCCCCATCTGCATCCTGATCCCTATTTCCACGTGGGGGGCCGCCGTCGGCAGCTATCTGACGGACACCGGTGTGTTCGATTCCGGCTTCACGGGCTTTATGGCGATGGTTCCGTGCAACCTGTATGCGCTGCTGTGCCTGCTGATGGTCGTGCTGATCTGCGTGTTTTCGTGGGACTTTGGCCCCATGTACCGCTTTGAGCGTCTGGCAGCCAAGGGCGACCTTTCCGCTGTTTCCAGCGAGGACTATGAGAAGCTTGACAACCCCAGAGCGTCCCTGATCGACATGGTGTTTCCTGTCGTGGTGCTGGTCGTGTTTTCGATCCTTGCAATGATGTACATCGGCGGATATTGGAGCGATGATCCCGCCGTGGCGCACCAGTTCGGTGCGGCATTGGGCAACAGCAGCTCCGGCCAGGCGCTGACGTGGGGCTCCTTTGTTTCTCTTGTCGCCACGATGGTGCTCTACGTCTCCCGCAAGATCATGACCTTCCATGAGTATCTGAACAACGTCATCAAGGGTATGGAGCCCATGATCACCGCGGGCGTCATCCTGTTCCTCGCGTGGGCCATCGGCGGCGTGTGCCGCGAGCTTTTAAGTACGCCTGAGTATGTCAGCAACCTGTTCCGCACCATCGGCATCCCCGGTGAGGTTCTGCCTGTGATCGTCTTTATCTTTGCGGCCTTCCTGAGCTTCTCCACCGGAACCTCCTGGGGTACCTTCGGTATTCTCATTCCCATTGTCTCCCCGGTGGCGCAGTCCATCGCGCCGAGCTTGGTCGTGGTGTCTCTGGCGGCCACGCTGGCCGGCAGCATCTTCGGCGACCACTGCTCTCCCATTTCGGATACGACCATCCTCTCGAGCACCGGCGCGAGCTGCCGGCATCTGGATCATGTCAACAGCCAGATGCCCTACGCGATTCTGCTGGCGGTGTGCAGCCTGATCGGCTATGCGGTCATCGGATTTACCGGCATGACCTATCTGGGACTGGCGGTGTCCGTTGTGCTGCTGGTGGCGCTGCTGTTCGTGCTGCATCGCAGTGCGGTGAAAAAGTACGGAGAATAATCAAAATTTTGATTGTCTCCGGACGACGCAACAGTTACAATAAAGTAAAGTGAAAGTGCGCGCTGACCGCATTGGCCCTCTGGCTGATGCGGGTCATGCGCTGATAGAGGAAGAGGAAAAACCATGCTGAAAGATCAGATTTTGCTGCCGGACGGCTCCTATATGCCCCGGCTGGGGCAGGGAACATGGCAGATGGCGGAGGACGACCGGAAGGCGGAGCGCGAGATCGCGGGACTGCGCCACGGATTTGACATCGGCTTGCGCATGATCGACACCGCCGAGATGTACGCCGACGGCAAGGCGGAGCTGCTGGTGGGCAAGGCGCTGCGGGGCTATGACCGGACAAAACAGTTCATCGTCACCAAAGTCTATCCGGAAAACGCCAACCGCCGCCGCATCCGCTCCAGCCTTGACCGCTCGCTCGCGCTGCTGGGCACGGACTATGCCGACCTCTATCTGCTCCACTGGCGGGGCGAGGCCGATTTGAGCGAGACCGTGTCCTGTATGGAGGAGCTCAAGGCGGAGGGAAAGATCCGCCGCTGGGGCGTCTCAAACTTTGATGTGGAGGACATGGAGGCGCTGTGGAAGGTGCCGGACGGCAGAAACTGCTGCGTCAACCAGATCCTCTATAACCTCGGCAGCCGGGGCATTGAGTACGATCTGCTGCCGTGGCAGCGGGAGCATGGCGTGCCCTTCATAGCTTACTGTCCGGTGGGGCAGGCCGGGGCTCTCGTGACGCAGGATCACGTGTCCAAGGAGCGGATCATGCAGGATGAGAATGTCAAGGCGGTGGCGCAGCGACACGGCTGCTCCATTGTGCAGCTGCTGCTGGCGTTCGTGCTGCGGCTGGAGGATATGGCGGCCATCCCCAAGGCGGTTGGCTTTGACCATATTGATGAGAACTACGCGGCCCGAGGCATTGTGCTGACGGAGGAGGACATCGCGCAGCTGTCGCAGTCGTTCCCGGCGCCGACCGCGAAGGTTCCCATGGAAAAGTATTAAGAGTATTCCGCAAAGGAGAGCAAAGCGTATGACAGATCGTGTTCAAGCGTTAAGAAATAAATATTTCAGCTCCCGTCCCTGCATTACGGCAGAGCACCTTGTGCTGCAGACGGAGGCATATCAGAGGTTTGCGGGGGATGCCGCGCCGCTGTTCCGCGCCAAGGTGGTCAATTACATCATGGAGCGCATGACCACGCTGGTGATGGACAACGAGCTGATCGTCGGCACCCCCACCAACAAGTACCGCGGTGCAAATCTGCACCCGGAGTTCCAGTCCGCGGAAAAGTTCTATCTCCACGATATCGACACCTTTCCCACCCGTAAGTGCGATCCCTATGACGTTTCTCCCGAAGATCGGGAGACTATTATCAAGACCTTGAAGGACTATTGGATCGGCCGCTCAATGGAGGATATCGCTTCACAGGTACTGCCGCCCGACATTGAAAAGGCGCGGCGGGAGGATCTGATTTCCGTCGGACTGCGCAACGGCGTGTCCGGCGAGACGACCTGCGACCATGAAAAGCTTCTGCGCGTGGGTCTGCGCGGCTATATCGACGAGTGCCGTGAGCGCATCGCCGCTACATGCAGCCAGAGCGCGGAGGAGCAGGAGAAGATCGACTTCTGGAACGCCTGCATCATCCAGTGCGAGGGCCTGATCACCTATGCCCACCGGATGGCGGATGAGGCGCAGCGTCAGGCGGAGGCCTGCACGGCCCCCGAGCGCCGGGCGGAACTGGTGCAAATTGCGGAAAACTGCCGCGTGGTGCCGGAAAATCCGCCGCAGACCTTCTGGCAGGCATTGCAGATGGTGTGGTTCGCCCATGTGTACTTCCACATTGAGGTGTGCACCACCGCCTGCGGCTTTGGGCGCTTCGACCAGTATATGTGGCCGTTTTACCGCAAAGACGTGCTGGAGGATAAGCGCATGAGCCGCGAGAAGGCGCTGGAGCTTCTGGAGTGCTTCTATCTCAAGGCCTGCGAGGTCTATGAGGTGCGCGACCAGTGGTACGCGTCCTCCTTCGCCGGCTATCCCATGTGGCAGATCCTCGTGGTGGGCGGACAGACGCCCGACGGACAGGATGCCAGCAACGACCTTTCCTATCTCTGTCTGGATGCGGCTGCCGAAATGCAGACCACCCAGCCAGTCATGGCGCTGCGCGTCTGGGCGGGCACGCCCGAGGCGCTGATGCGCAAGGGCTGCGAGATGGTGCAGGCAGGCATGGCGAATCCCGGCTTCTTCAACGACGAGGCGGCCATGAAGATGTCTCTCGGCAAGGGCTGCACGATGGAAGAGGCGCGGGACTGGACGATCGTGGGCTGTATTCAGCCCGGCCCCGGCGGCGGCACGACGGACGGCTCACCCGACGCGGGCTATGTCAACGCGCCCAAGGTGCTTGAGCTGGTGCTGCACAACGGCGTCGACCCCGCCACGGGCGACAAAATGGGCTTGGAGACCGGCGATCCCCGGAACTTCAAAAACATCGAAGAGCTCAGGGATGCTGTGAAAAAGCAGCTGCTCTACTTCTATAATAAAATCCGTGTGGGCTATAATATGATGCAGCCCTACCATGCCACGCGTTTTCCTGTGATTTTTGCATCCATGGTCACCAAGGGCTGCGTGGAGTCCGGCAAGTCCGTTCAGCAGGGCGGCGCGAAGTACTCCACTGCGGGTATGTTCGTCACCGGTGCGGCCAATCTGGCGGATTCTCTGGTGGCGATCGAAAAGTGTGTCTATGAGGATCATGACCTCACCATGGATCAGCTCATCCGCGTGCTGGACAAGAATTTTGAAGGCGAGGAACGGATGCGCCAGCTGCTGCTCAACAAGCCCGCCAAGTTTGGCAACGACGATCCGCATGTGGACGGCGTGTACCGTGAAATGCTGCAATTTATCGCCTCCAACGTCCAGTCGTGGCACGACGCGCGCGGCGGCTATTACTCTTTCTCAAACCTCTCGCAGACGGTGAACGTGTCCCACGGCGCGGTCTGCGGCGCAACGCCGGACGGACGTCTGGCGGGGGAGGCCTTCTGCGACAATGCCTCGCCCATGATGGGACGGGACGTCAACGGCCCCACCGCTACGGTGAAGTCCGTCGCGTCCATGGGACAGGAGAACTTTCACGACGGCGCGCTGTTCAACATCCGTTTTGATCCGCAGGGCGTCAGCGGCGAGCGGGGCTTGCAGGCCATCGAGGGCGTGATCCGTACATTCTTCACCCACGGCGGCGAGCATATCCAAATCAACGTGGTGGATGACGAGACCCTGAAGGCGGCGCAGAAGCACCCGGAGCAGTACCGAGGACTGATGGTGCGCGTGGCCGGCTATATGGCGTATTTCACCGAACTGGATAAGGACGCGCAGGACTCCATTATCTATCGCACCACGCACTACCGCTCCGCCGTATGAGCGGGAGGGAAGAGACCGTCCTTGTGGGCGGCATCCAGAAATTTTCCACCGACGATGGGCCGGGCATCCGCACCACGGTATTTTTAAAGGGCTGTCCGCTCAGATGCCGCTGGTGCCACAATCCGGAGCTGATCGCCTTTGCGCAGGAGATCATCCGTATGCCCAACAGCTGCATCCACTGCGGCTACTGCATCGAGCACTGCCCGCAAAAGGCGATCTACGTCGACGAGGCGCGGCAGATCGAGATTGACCGTCAGCGCTGCGACAGCTGCATGGCGTGCGTGAAGGACTGCTATGCCGGCGGGCTCAAGGCGGTGGGACGCCGTATGACCGCGCGGGAGGTCATGGACGAGGTGGTAAAGGATCGGGACTTTTACGAGCAGACCGGCGGCGGAATGACTGTCAGCGGCGGAGAGCTGCTATCCCACGCGGCGTTTGCCGCGGAGCTGACAGAGCTGGCTGCGCAGGAGGGAATACGAGTCTGTCTGGACACCTCGGGCTGCGGGGAGACCGAAGTGCTGCTGACGCTTGCCCGGCGGGAAAACGTTACGGATATCCTCTATGACATGAAGTGCATCGATCCGCAGCGGCATCAAGACCTGACAGGCTTGAGCAACGACCTGATCCTGCACAATCTGGAGCTGCTGGCGGCGGACCCGGCCACCCGGAAAAAGCTGCATATGCGGATGCCGCTGATCCGCAGCCTGAACGACGATATGGAGCTGATGGAGCGAACGGCGGAATTTTACCGCGCGCACCGGCTGGCGAAGGTGACGCTGCTGCCCTATCACAGCATGGGCGTGTCGAAAATGGAGCACATCGGCGGACGGCAGGAGCGCTATGTGCCGCCGGAGGAAGAGTATGCAGAGAGGATCCGTGCGCTGTTTGAAAGCGTCGGGATGGATTCGGAAATATCCGGCGTCGGCAGAAGCTGAGACGGAAGCATATTCATAGAAAAAGGGACGTGCGGCTGTGCGTCCCTTTTTTATCGGATTTTTCTGTCGCCAAACGCATGGTTCCGTGCTATAATGTGCCTATCCAATGTGATGTATGCGGGAGAATGCCGCTGTCAATGAACGGAGTGAGGAAAACAATGAAGCATATGACATGGAAACGCCTGCTGGCGCCGGTATTGAGCCTTGCTCTGGCCCTGAGCCTTGCCGCCTGCGGCGGAACGGCGGACGAGCCTGAACCGGAGAATCCGGTACAGAGCGGAGCGGAGAGCAATAAAGCGGGAAATAGCCAGCCGCCGGCAGCGGATACCGACACGCAGGATCATCCGACCGACGGTGTCGGTGCATGGCTGCCGCCCACGGACACCGGACTTGCCGGGACGGTATGGGAAACGGAGGACGACTGGCTCTTGAGGCTCGAAATCGGCGGCGCGGATGCGCCCTATGCGGGAGAAGCGGTGCTTTCCTGCCGCACTGCGGATGGTGGAGATGCGGCGGTGTGCTATACCGGCAGCTGGGGCGTGGAGGACGACTGCCTGCGGCTCGACCTGAAGGATGCGGACGGCGCGGACAGGTACGGCCTTTATCCGGTGCTCATCTCGCCCTCGGGCGAGGAGCTGAACCTTCAACAAGGCTCTGATGGCGCAGTCCCGCCGTTCTTTGCCGAAGGCGTGACCTCCTTGGATCTGAGATACTGCTATGAATAAAGAAGAGCGATGGCTTGCTGACAAGCCATCCCTCTTCTTTATCTTTTTTCTTTTGCCGCGTCACTCCGTGCTTAGATGGAACGTCCAGTTCTCCAGACCGTAAAACGGAGCAGAGGCTGTGGGCGCCATACCCTCGATCAAACCGGCGCTGGAGAGCACCGAACCGGTTTTGAAGAGCAGAGGGGCAAAGGGCGTTTCGCGCGCGAACACAGTGAAATACGCGTTGGAAGCGCTCTCGCCGCCGGCGAGAAAGGACTGAAACAGGCCGAGAAGCGCCTCGCCGTCATATGCGCCGTAGTTGAGCGCGCCGGACGGCTCCAGAAGGGCGGAGGTGTCCCAGTCCGCCGTCAGGCGGATCTCACCGAGGTAAAGGTCAAAATTTCCACTCTCAAGCGCGTGAAGATAATCGGTCCACGACAGCGCGCGGACCGTGACTTGTAATGCGTCGGTTGAAAGCTGCGCGCAGATGCTTTCCGCAACGGAGCGCTTGAAGCTGTTCTCCTCGTTGACCAGCAGCGTCATCGTGCGCGGATGCGCGGCGCTGAGACCGGCGCTTTCCAGTGCGGCGGCATAGTCGCTCGCGGAGGTGCGGTACGTTTTGGCCTTCGGGTAGAGCGGACTGACGGGCGGAATAGGGAACTGCGCCGCGTCCGCATGTCCCGCCAGAAAAGCAGAAACCAGATTCTCACGGTCGATGCGCCCGCTCATGGCCGTCCGCACGGCAGTGTCGGCAAAAAGCGCGTGGCGCGTGTTGAAGCCGAGATATTGCATGGTGGAGGTGGGGACATCGAGCGTTTGCAGCTCGCCGCTGGTCGGCACGGCCTCTGTGCCGGTCGGATCGACGAACAGAAAATGCACATCGTAGGAGGCAAACAGGCTGGATGCCGTGTCATTATCCTTTGCGGCGGCGAGCGTGATGCGCTCAAGCGGGAGCTTCTTGCCGCGCCACCAGGAGTCGCTGGCAATCAGCGCCGCGCCGTCGGAATCATTGACAAAAAGATAAGGGCCGGTACCGGGCGGGACGGCCATGTTCTCCGAGCCCGCCTTGATGATGGGAATGTCAAGAAGCGCGGGGAAGCGCGCGTCCGCATGGGAGAGCGTAATGACCAGCGCCGCGCCGGAAACGCGCATGGATGCGACATTGGCGAAGCGGGCGGCGTAGCGCTCAGACTCTGCGGCGCGCCGATAGGTGGCGAGCACATCATTGGCACTCAGGGCAGAGCCGTCGGAAAAGGTCACACCGCTTTGCAGCGTGAAGGTATAGGTCAGGCCGTCGGCATCGAGCGTATAACTCTGGCACAGCAGCGGCTGCGGCTCAAACTGCCCGTCGAGCACGAACAGGCCCTCATAGAGCAGCGAGGCGACGGTCTGCTGTACGCCGTCGATGCAGGTGATGGGGTCGAGGCTCTGTCCGGACAGATAGGGGAGGGCAAAAGCGGAGATTTGCAGCCGCTCGGTGCTCGCAGGCGTTTCCGAAGCGTCGGCGGGCGGCGCTTCGTCCCAGAAGCTGTCCGGTTCAGGCTCGGTCTCCCAACAGCCGCTGAGCGAAAGCATGAGTACGAGCGCCAGAAAAAGCGCGGTCAGACGGCGCGTCATGCTGTTTCCTCCGTCAGAGCAATGACTGCGGCCATGCCGCCGCGGCGGACGCCCATCCCGCGGTGCGACCAATAACGGTCGGGACGGCACCTCGTGCAGTCGGGGTGAACATCAATGCGCGAGGGATCAAGTCCGCTGCGCAGCAGCCACAGGCGGTTGATGGCCTTGAGGTCGATGTGGTATTTGTCTCCGCGAGCCTCGATCAGCTCATCGACGGCGGGGTCCATCAGCTCATGGAAGGCGTCGGCCACATCGGCGTCTGTTTCAAAGCAGCACTTTCCGATGGCTGGACCGATGGCTGCGCGTGTCGTGTAGGGGTCTGCACCGTAAATGCTCATCATCGAAACGAGCGTCTTGAGTACGATGCCGCTTGCGGTTCCGCGCCAGCCGGCGTGAATGGCGGCGATGGAGCGCGAGGATGGGTCATAGACCGTGATCGTGCAGCAGTCCGTGCCGTAGGCGAACAGCGGCAGATTCGGTGCATTTGTGATAAGCGCGTCCGCATCGTAGGGACGCTCGTCCCAACGGATACGGCCCGCGTCCTCCTCACGTGCGATACGCACAAGATCAGAGTGGATCTGACGGCAGCCGACAGCACGCGAGGCATCAAAGCCGACCGCTGCGCCGAGACGGCGGTAGTTCTCAAGAATGTTTTCTTCGCTGTCGCCGCGGTTGTTGGCGAAGTTGAGCGAGTCAAACGGTGCGGGGCTGACACCGCCGTGCCTTGTCGTGAAAGCGTGGCGGACACCGGGAACGGAAAGCGCGCCGGCGGTATCAAAAATCAGACCGCCGGCATTGTGTTCGGTAAAAGACATGGGAGACCTCCTTTCCGCGCCTGCGGCGCGCAGGGAAATATGCCGCCCTACGGCGGGAAAACAAAGAGATCAAAGCGACAAATCGGAATTTGTTTAACTTCTTAAATGCTTTTTCTTTACAAACATGGAAATTAACTCTGCTACAATTCCTAAGAGCAAATATCCCAACGCATATAAAATAAATGCTTTTTCTCCCATACTAAAGAACAACCATGTCCCAAGCAAAAAGAATAGCGCTGTGATAATTGGTAGTGTCCAAAATATTTTTATGTTCTTGCCGGCGTATGCTCCGGAACAAATTGCATAAATAGGATTCACTGCAAAAAACAGAATGAAGCAAACTGCCATGCCGCCGTCACCTTTTATGAATGTAACCGCAAGCCATGGAAACACCAACATAATTACTGCTGTCGCTAATATCCAAGGTATAATTTTTTTCATGCAATCCACCCCTTAAGCAAGTTCCGATTTATCTGCGGTTTGTCGTTGTGTTCTCTGGGGGCTTCAAAGGGAGTATTCCCTCGCGTGAGAGTGTGTTTTTGCTGCTTATAAGCGACGTCCGTTACCGGCCGCAGCACTGCTTATATTTCTTGCCGCTGCCGCAGGGGCATGGGTCGTTGCGGCCGATCTTCTGGACCTTGCGCGGCTGCTTCTTGACGCTGCCGTCGCCGGCGGTCGAGGCGACGATGCCTTCAGCCACGCGTTCGCGCTTGACCTCCTCGTCGCTCTTGATGCGGGCGGAGAAAATGCGGCGCACCGTCTCGTCCTGAATGGCGGCGATCATTTCCTCGAACATCTCGAGGGATTCCTTCTTGTAGGCAACGATCGGGTCGACCTGCGCGTAGGCGCGCAGACGAATGCCCTGACGCAGCTCCTGCATGGCGTCGATGTGATCCATCCAGTATTCGTCGACCACGCGCAGGAGCACCACGCGCTCAAGCTCACGCATGATCTTCGGCGTGATGGACTCTTCCTTGCGCTCGTAGGTGGTGACGGCGGCGTTGAAGAAGGCTTCGGTGAGCTGCTCCTCGCCCATGGCGGCAAGCTCGGCCGGCGATTCGGTGACCATGCCGCGCGGGAAGTACATGCCCTCAAGGCTGTCGAGAATCTCACGCACACCGTCCTCATCCAGCTTGCCGTGTTCGCCGGTGTGGAGTGTGACCTGATTGGTGATGCCGGTGCGGATCATGTTGAAGATGGTATCCTTGAGGTTGCGGCCGTCAAGCACCTGCTTGCGCTGACCGTAGATGATCTCGCGCTGCTTGTTCATGACGTCGTCGTATTCAAGGGTCGCCTTACGGGACTGGAAGTTGCGGGATTCGACGCTCGTCTGCGCGTTCTCAATGGACTTTGAGAGCATCTTGTTCTCGATGGGGGTGTCCTCGTCGAGATTGAGCTTTTCCATCAGGTTCGTAATGCGGTCGCCGCCGAACAGTCGCAGCAGATCGTCCTCAAGCGAGAGATAGAAGCGCGTCTCGCCCGGATCGCCCTGACGGCCCGCGCGGCCGCGGAGCTGATTATCGATACGGCGGGAGTCATGACGCTCCGTGCCGATGATGAACAATCCGCCGGCCTCACGCACGCGCTCGGCCTCGCCGGCGATCTCGTCCTTGTGCTTGGCGAGCGCCGCGGCGAACATGGCGCGGGCGTCGAGAATGGCCTGATCGTCTGTCTCGGCGTAGCCGGTCGCCTCGGCGATCAGCTCATCGGAAAGACCCGCCTTGCGCAGATCGTTCTTGGCCATGTATTCTGCGTTGCCGCCGAGCATGATATCGGTGCCTCGGCCGGCCATGTTGGTGGCAACCGTCACCGCGCCGAACTTACCGGCCTGCGCGACGATCTCGGCCTCTTTTTCGTGGTTCTTTGCGTTGAGGAGGTTATGCTTGATGCCTTCGCGGGAGAGTAAATAGGAGAGGTGTTCGTTTTTCTCGATGGATACCGTGCCGACGAGCACGGGCTGACCCTTGGCGTGACATTCCTTGACCTGCTCGATGACCGCACGGTACTTCGCGGCCTCGGTCTTGTAAACGACATCGGGATCGTCGATACGCGCGATGGGACGGTTGGTCGGGATCTCGATGATGTCGAGCTTGTAGATGGTGCCGAATTCCTCCTCCTCGGTCAGCGCTGTACCGGTCATACCGGAGAGCTTGGCGTAAAGGCGGAAGTAATTCTGGAAGGTGATGGTGGCGAGCGTCTTGCTTTCATGGGCAACGGTGACGTGCTCCTTGGCCTCAATGGCCTGATGCAGCCCCTCGCTGTAGCGGCGGCCGAACATCAGACGGCCCGTGAACTCGTCGACGATGACGACCTCGCCGTCCTTGACAACGTAGTCGATGTCGCGCTTCATTACGCCGTGAGCCTTGATGGCTTGATTGACATGGTGGGCGATGACGGAGTTTTCGGGATCGGAGAGGTTCTCAATGTCAAAATACTGCTCGACCTTGGCGATGCCGCGCGCGGTGAGCGTTGCGGTGCGCGCCTTTTCGTCGACGATGTAGTCGGCGTCGATGTTGATGTCCTCTTCCTCCTTTTCGTCCGTCTCCGCAATGACTTTCTTGCGGAAGCGGGCGACGAGGGCTTCGGTGCGGCTGTACATCTCCGTGGATTTCTGCCCAATACCGGAGATGATGAGCGGCGTGCGCGCCTCATCGATGAGAATGGAGTCCACCTCGTCGACGATGGCGAAGGCATGGCCGCGCTGGACCAGCTCGGAGGAGAAGAGGGCCATGTTGTCACGCAGATAATCAAAGCCCATCTCGTTGTTGGTGCCGTAGGTGATGTCGGCGGCATAGGCCGCGCGGCGCTCTTCGCTCGTCAGATCGTGGACGATCAGACCGACGGAGAGGCCGAGAAAGCGGTGCACCTTGCCCATCCACTCGCTGTCTCGCTTGGCGAGGTAGTCGTTGACGGTGACGATGTGCACGCCGTTTCCGGTGAGCGCGTTGAGGTAGGCGGGCAGCGTGGCAACGAGTGTTTTGCCCTCGCCGGTCTTCATCTCGGCGATGCGGCCCTGATGGAGCACGATGCCGCCGATGAGCTGCACGCGGTAGGGGTAGAGGCCGAGTACACGGCCTGCGGCCTCGCGCACGGTGGCGAATGCCTCGGGCAGAATGTCGTCGAGCGTTTCGCCGTTGGCGAGACGCGCCTTGAACTCCGGTGTTTTTGCACGCAGCTCGTCATCCGTCAGCGCACGGTATTCGTCCGCCATCGCCTCGATTTTGTCGACGATCGGATAAATGTTCTTGAGCTCCCGGTCGGAATAGGTGCCGAAGAGCTTGGTTATCAGTCCCATATCAAAAAGCTTCCTTTCACGGAAAATGAAAATACCTTTGCCGAAAGGCATAAAAATACTTCTACAGTATAACACGCAATATCAGGATATGCAAAAGAAAAATGGCTGCGAATATGAACGGAACGTAAATTTCCGGACACAGCCGTGCTTGTGCTCCTTGCACGCGGCGGGCTTGTGTGTTAAGATATCCATACCGAAAAGCAAAAAAACGCAGGAGGATTTTTGCGATGAAGCTATATTTTTACGGCGCAGACCGCTGCGTCACCGGTTCGTGCCACTGTCTGGAGATCAACGGCAAGCGCATCCTTGTGGACTGCGGCTTGCAGCAGGGACGCGACGAGCTGGACAATTCCATGTTCGCCTTCAACCCCGCGGACATCGACATTCTGCTCGTCACCCACGCCCACATCGACCATACGGGCCGCATCCCGCTGCTGGTCAAGCGCGGCTTCACAGGCCGCATTCTCACCACGCGCCTGACGGCGGACCTCATGAAGATCATGCTGCTCGACTCTGCCCACATTCAGGAGAGCGACGCGGAATATCAGAACCGCAAGGGCGAGCGCGCGGGGCGCGAGCATGTCGAACCGCTCTATACCGCCGAGGACGCGATGAATGCGTTCCAGTATGTTACTACCTGCGAGTATGGCGAGACAGTCGAGCTGTGCGAGGGTGTGACGGCAACCTTTACCGACGCGGGTCATCTGCTCGGCAGCGCGAGCATTACGCTCGAGCTCGATGAAGGCGGCGTGCACAAGACGATTGTCTTCTCCGGTGATATCGGCAATGTCGACCAGCCCATCATCCGTAATCCGCAGCTGCTCAAGAAAGCGGACTATGTGGTGATGGAGTCCACCTACGGCGACCGCAACCATACTGAGGTGTGGAGCTACACCGACGAGTTGGCTGAGATCATCGACGAGACGCTGGGAAAGGGCGGCAACGTCGTCATTCCGTCGTTTGCCGTCGGCCGCACGCAGGAGCTTTTGTACTTCATCCGCGAGATCAAGGACAAGGGGCTCGTCAAGTCCGTGCCTGATTTCCCGGTCTATATCGACTCGCCGCTGGCCAAGGCGGCGACCACCGTGTTCTGCGGTGATCTGCGCGGCTACCTCGATGAGCAGGCGCTCGAGCTGGTGAAGGACGGTACGCATATGTTCTCCTTCCCAAATCTGCATCTGGTCGAAACAAGCGAGGAGTCCAAAATGCTCAATATGGATCCCACGCCCAAGATCATCATTTCCGCCTCCGGCATGTGCGACGCGGGCCGCATCCGCCACCACCTCAAGCACAATCTCTGGCGTGCGAACAGCGCGGTGGTGTTCGTCGGCTTCCAGTCGCCCGGCACGCTGGGACGCAAGCTGCTTGACGGCGCGGAGAGCGTGAAGCTTTTCGGAGAGGAGATCGCGGTCAAGGCAAAGGTCGTGAACTTCCAGGGCCTTTCCTCCCACGCCGACCACGATCATCTGGTCGAGTGGATCAAAGCGTTTGATCCAAAGCCTGCGCGTGTGTTCGTTGTCCACGGCGATGCGGACGTCGCGCCTGCTTTCGCCGATGAGCTGTGCTCGTTCGGCTTTTCCGCCCACGCGGCGAAGTTCACCGAAAGCTATGACCTTGCCGCCGACACGATGCTTACCGAGGGCTACATTTCCGAGCGCAAGCGCACGGCGCAGGCCAGCCGCGCGGACAACCTCTACGGCAAGCTTCTTGCTGCGGGCGAGGCGCTGCTTGAGCTCATCCGCCGCTTCAAGGGACGCTCGAATAAGGAGATCACCGCGCTGACCGGACAGATCAACGCCCTGATCGACCGGTTCAAATAAGAAAAAAGGAAGGGGCGCGGCTCTCCGCGCCCCTTTTCGGAGAGAGACTATGGCGCTTGCAAAAAATCAGGAATACACCGTCACCATTGAAGGCTGCTCCGGCGAGGGAGCGGGCGTTGCGCGCATCGACGGCTTTGTGGTCTTTGTCCACGGCGCGCTGCCGGGAGAGGTCTGCCGCATCCTTATACTAAAGGTGATGAAGTCGGCGGCCTTTGCCAAGGTACTTGAGGTGCTCGAACCGTCGCCGCACCGCATTGTACCGGACTGCCCGTATTTCCCGCGCTGCGGCGGCTGCACCTACCGGCATCTGGACTATGCCGGAGAGCTGGCGCTCAAGCGCCGGCGTGTACAGGACAATCTCGCCCGCATCGGAGGCAGCGCCGTCGAGGTCGAAGAGATCCTCGGCGCGGCGGAGACGGAGCGCTACCGCAACAAGGCGCAGTACCCTGTCTCACCCGACGGAAAGATCGGCTTTTACCGCGCCCGTACGCACGAGGTCATCGATACGGACAGCTGTCTGCTCGTCAGACCCGAGGCCGACGCGGCGTCACAGGCCGTGCGCGAATACATGAAGCTTTTCCGTGTGGCAGGCTATGATGAGAAAACAGGGCACGGGCTTGTGCGCCATGTCTACGTCCGCTCGAATACAAAGGGCGAGAACCTGATCTGTCTGCTCGTGAATGGGAAGAAACTGCCGCATGAGACGGAGCTGGTCGAGCGGATCCGAAAAGCCTGCCCGAAGGCGGTCGGCATTGTCCTCGGCGTGAACACGCGGCGGGACAATGTGATCCTCGGGACGGAGTACCGCACGCTCTGGGGCGCGGACCGGCTGGAGGACGTGCTCTGCGGGAAGATGTTCCGGCTGAGTGTGCCATCGTTTTATCAGGTCAACCACGATCAGGCCGAGCGGCTCTATGCCATGGCGGTCAAATATGCGCAGCTCACCGGAGAGGAAACGGTGCTCGATCTCTACTGCGGCGCGGGCACGATCACACTGGCGCTTGCGGAGCATGCGCGGCGCGTCCTTGGTGCGGAGATCGTTCCGGAGGCCATTGCCGACGCGCGGGAAAATGCCGCGCGGAACGGCGTGGAAAATGTTGAGTTTTTCTGCGGCGACGCAAGCGCTGTTGCCGCGAAGCTCGCGCGTGAGGATCTGCGGCCGGATGTTATCACGGTCGATCCCCCGCGCAAGGGACTTGCGGCAGACGTGGTGGAGAGCATCGCGTCCATGCAGCCGGCGCGGATCGTGTATGTTTCCTGCGATAGTGCGACCATGGCGCGAGACGTGAAGCGCTTTGCAGCGCTTGGCTATGAGACGGCAAGAGCCTGTGCAGTCGATCTGTTCCCCCGCGCGGATCATATCGAGACGGTTGTCTTGCTTTCCAAGGGTGAGGTCGACTCGAAAAAGATTCGGGTTG
>JAXYYF010000058.1:0-14455 GCA_037419475.1 bacterium | reverse complement strand
ACCCTTGCGACACAAGGCTTTGCTCCTGCATCTTTTTTGTCAACACCCGACAAAAGCCTTGGAAACGATTCGTTTCCAAGGCTTTTCCCTTTCTATGCGGCAAATCGGAGCCTTCTATGTTCTCAATTCTCACAAAGGGCAAGAAATGCGGCGGCGCATACCGCAGCCCATTGACAGGAACATGCCTTCTTCGGTCTGACATAGGCCAATACCGGCAGTAAGACGCACAATTTGGTGCACTTCTATAAATATACACCACTCGTTCTTCAATTTTTTACAAAAATGCATATTTACAAACTTGTTTTTTGCGTGCTATAATCTCTCCAACATCCAGATAGAGGCGCGGACTTCATCAGTACCACGCGGCATAACGCTCAGGCAGCGGCCGCTTGGAAAAGGGAAGTCTGCCGAAGCGACGAAAACCCGCCTGTGTTTTCGCTGCTGGGCCGGTCGAGAATATCCGCCGGACTGTCACAAAGACAATGTTTGTGAAGCGCTATATTGGAAAGACGGTTGCGGGGAGTTCATTTCCCGTACAGTTCGCCGTTTTCGCGGAGCGCTTGCAAAAGCGCTCCGCTTTTTTGTTTGCCGCGCGGACGGTGCACCATCCGCGTGTCGATAAAGTTCTTACCAACCAACTCAAATTTAAGAAAGGTGACCAATATGAGAAGAATTTTAGCCCTGTTCCTGACGCTGGCAATGGTTTTCGCCCTGACCGCCTGCGGCAGCAAGACCACGCAGGATGACACGACTGCCTCCGACCCGGATACTTCTACCCCCACGCAGGAGCAGACGCCCGCCGTCGATGTTCCTCCTGTCGAGGATCTCACCGGCGTAGACACCAGCGCCATCCCCGGTGTGGAGGACGGTGTCCTCACCGTCGGCATGGAGTGCGCCTACGCTCCTTATAACTGGACGCAGACCGACGATTCCAACGGCGCCGTGCCCATCGCCAACGTCCCCGGCGCGTATGCAAACGGTTACGACGTGATGATCGCCAAGCGCATCTGCGAAGCCTACGGCTGGGAGCTTGAGATCGTCTCCTCCGCATGGGATTCCCTCTGCCCCGCCATCCAGTCCGGCACGATGGATGCCAACATCGCCGGCCAGTCCATGACCGCCGACCGCATGGCCGAGGTCGATATGGCCGGTCCCTACTACTACGCCACCATCGTTGTACTGACCACCAAGTCCGGCCCCTATGCCTCCGCAGCCTCCATTGCCGATCTGGCCGGCGGCAAGTGCACCTCCCAGTCCGGCACCATCTGGTATGATTCCTGCCTGTCCCAGATTGAAAACGCCGACCTGCTCGCTCCCGCGGACAGCGCGCCCGCTATGATCATGCAGCTCCAGACCGGCGCGGTCGACTATGTCTGCACCGATATGCCCACCGCCATGGCCGCCGTCGCCAAGGACGACAGCCTTGTGATCCTCAACTTCTCCGGCACCGACGGCGACTTCCAGTTCGCCAGCGAGGAAGAGCGCGCCGAGAATGTCAACATCGGTATCTCCGTGCAGAAGGGCAACGAGCAGCTCAAGGACGCCATCGACACCGTGCTCTCCGCCCTCAATGAAGAGCAGTTCAACGCTCTGATGGATCAGGCGATCGCCATTCAGCCCGAGATCTAAATGACTAAGCCGTGACCGGCCCGCCCGGTCACGGCGCAAACGGAAAGGAGCCTCCGCCATGGATAAACTTGCCAAGCTCTCGCACGATATGGTCCTGCTGTGGGGAAAGTATCGTCCGATGTACTGGAGCGGCATTGCCAACACGCTCTCGCTCGCATTGATCGCCACCGTCATCGGCTGTGTCATCGGTCTGGTGTGCGGCGTACTCAACACCATTCCCTATACGAAAAATGATCCGCTTCCCAAGCGCATTTTTCTCCGGCTGCTCCGTATCGTGATCCGCATTTATGTGGAGGTCTTCCGCGGCACCCCCATGGTGCTTCAGTCGGTATTTATTTACTACGGCCTGCCATACTTTTCCGGCAACACACTGCGCTTTGACAACATCTGGGCCGCTGCGATCCTGATCGTCTCGATCAACACGGGCGCGTATATGGCCGAGTCTGTGCGCGGCGGCATCATCTCCATCGATCCCGGCCAAACCGAGGGCGCAAAGGCCATCGGCATGACGCATGTGCAGACCATGGTAAACGTCATCATGCCGCAGGCACTGCGCAACATCATCCCACAGATCGGCAACAACTACATCATCAACGTCAAGGATACGTCCGTCATGTTCATCATCGGCTTTACGGACTTCTTTGCACAGCACCGCTACATCGTCGGCATCAACAATATGTATTTTCCCTCCGCCGCGATCGAAATGATCGGCTATCTGACCATGACGCTCATCGCTTCGTTCCTGCTGCGGCTGGTTGAAAAGCTGATGGACGGCCCGGACAACTATGAGCTTGTACAGGTCGACGCGCTGACAATGTCCGCCGGCACCTATACCCACCCCAGCCGCAAAACACCGTTTGACGAGCAGAACAAGGAATATCGGGAGCGGACCCGTCAGCTGCTCAAGCACGGCCGCATGAGAGGAGATCGCTGACATGAGTGAGCATATTCTTGAGATCCGCCACCTGAGCAAATCCTTCGGCGCACACGAGGTTCTGCGGGACATTGACTTTACGGTGGATGCGGGCGATGTCATTTCCATCATCGGCGCGTCCGGCAGCGGCAAGTCGACGCTTCTGCGCTGCATCAACCTGCTGGAAACGCCGACGAGCGGCGAGATCCTCTACCACGGCGCAAACGTCGCAGGACGAGGCGTGAATGCGCCGAAGTACCGTTCCCATGTCGGCATGGTGTTCCAGTCCTTTAACCTCTTCAACAACATGACCGTGCTGGAAAACTGCATGGTTGGCCAGATCAAGGTGCTCGGCCGCAATAAGGCGGATGCGCAGACGCAGGCCATGGCCTATCTGGAAAAGGTCGGCATGGCACCTTATATCCACGCCAAGCCCCGCCAGATCTCCGGCGGCCAGAAGCAGCGCGTGGCCATCGCCCGTGCGCTGGCCATGGATCCTGAGGTTCTGCTCTTCGACGAGCCGACGAGCGCACTCGACCCGGAAATGGTCGGTGAGGTGCTCGCCGTCATGCAGTCGCTTGCAAACGACGGCATGACCATGCTCGTCGTCACGCATGAAATGGCATTTGCACGCGATGTGAGCAGCCGTGCGGTATTCATGCATCAGGGCGTCATTCTGGAGCAGGGCGCTCCCGGCACACTTTTTGGCGATCCGCAGCACCCGGAAACGCGCGATTTCCTCGCCCGCTTCCGCGGCTGCTGAATCAATTCTAATCATCGGGCGGCAGTCTGTGGACTGCCGCTCTTCTTTTCCTTTTCAATTCCGCCATTCTGTGCTATAATGTGGAAAAGATTTTTCGCATTTGCAGAAAGGAGGATCTTGCGTGCCAGATACCATTGCCGCCATTGCCACCGGCCAGGGAACTGCCGCCGTCGGCATCGTCCGCATCAGCGGCGCGCAGACACAGCGCGTCCTTGCCGCTCTGTTTGCCCCGGCAAATGGGCTGGCGGTTTCCGCACTGCCGCCGCGGCGCATGACCTACGGCGCCATACGCGACGCTGAAGGCCGCACGCTCGACCACGCGCTCGCCGTATTCTTCTCCGCTGCACACAGCTATACCGGAGAGGAAAGTGCGGAACTGCACTGCCACGGCTCGCCCATTGTCTTGCAAGAGGTGCTGCACGCCGCGTTTGCCGCGGGCGCACGGCAGGCGCGGGCTGGCGAATTTACCCAGCGCGCCTTTCTGAACGGAAAAATGGATCTCACCGAAGCGGAGGCCGTCATCGATCTCATTGACGCCGAAACCGCCGAAGCCGCGCACAACGCCGCCGCACAGGTGGACGGCGCACTGCGCCGTCCGATTGATCGCGTCTACAACGCGCTGCTTGACCTCACCAGCCGGTTTTATGCCGTGGTGGATTATCCGGACGAAGACATTGAGGATGCGACGTTCGCCCAGACCTCGGAAGCTCTTGCGGAATGTGAGCGGACGCTTGCCGCTCTGCTCGGCACCTTCGCGCGCGGCAGAGTGCTCAAGGGTGGCGTGGTCACCGCCATCATCGGCGCGCCGAACGCAGGCAAGAGCTCGCTTTTGAACGCACTGGTCGGCTACGACCGCGCCATCGTCACCGACATTCCCGGCACGACCCGCGACACGGTGGAGGAAAAGGCCGTAGTCGGCGGCGTGCTGCTTCGGCTGATCGATACGGCCGGTCTGCGAGAAACGGCGGATCAGGTCGAGCAGCTCGGCGTGGAACGGTCGAAGCAGGCACTCGCGCAGGCCGATCTTCTGCTTGTGGTCACGGACGGAACGCGCTGCTTTGACGACGCAGACCGCGAGGCGCTCCGGCTTGCCGAGGAGAGCGGAAAACCATGGCTGCTCATTTCCAGCAAAAAGGATCTCGGCCCCGTCAGCCGTATGGAAAAGCCTCTCACAACAGAACACACGTTTTCCGGACTTACCGCTGAGATCACGCTCTCTTCCGTCACGCACGAGGGCTTTGACGCGTTTGAGAGCACGCTTCAAGCACTCTATCCCACGCCGCCCGCAGGCGGCACACTGCTCACGAATGTCCGGCAGGCTGACGCCGTCACCCGTGCGCTGGACGCAGTGCGCGCGGCAGAAAGCGCGCTGACCTCCGGTATGACGCCCGATGTGGTGCTCACGGAGGCCGAGGGCGCACTTTCCGCACTCGGCGAGCTGACCGGCCGCACAGCGCGTGAAGATATGGTCAGCCGCATCTTCGAGCGCTTCTGCGTCGGAAAATAACAAAGGCTCCGCACAGCGGGGCCCGGAAAGGGGATCATTATGCGCGATTATCTGATTATGACCGACAGCTGCTGCGACCTGAGCCAGCAGGAGGTCGACGAACTTGGTGTGAGCGTTCTTCCACTCTCCTTTACCATTGACGGCACAACTTGCCTCAACACACCCGATCATGCCGCCATAGCACCGGAGGATTTCTTCCGCCGCGTGGCAGACGGCGCCGTATGCACCACGGCAGCGGTCAATGTCGGCGAATTTACAGATGCGATGCGGCCAGTGCTCGAGAGCGGGCGGGACATTCTATGCATCTGCTTTTCCAGCGCGCTCTCCACAACCTATCAGTCCGCCTGTATCGCAGCGGACGATCTGCGGGGCGAATATCCCGAGGCGAAGATCATCGTTATTGACTCGCTTTCCGCCTCACGCGGGCAGGGGATGCTGGTCTATCGCACCGTGCAGGAGCGGCGGCGAAGCGATCCGGATATTGAGACGCTTGCGGACTATGTCCGCGGTATCATTCAAAGCCAGTGTCACTGGTTCATTGTGGACGACCTCAACCATCTCAAGCGCGGCGGCCGCGTGAGCGCCACGGCAGCCTTTGTCGGCACAATGCTCGGCATCAAGCCCGTCATGCACACGGACAGCGAAGGCCGTCTCATTCCCATGGGTAAGGCGCGCGGCACAAAGGCCGCGCTCACAGCGCTGGTCGACAAGGTCGCGGAGCTGGGCATCGAGCCGGAAAAGAACCAGCCCTTGTTCATCTGCCACGCCAACTGTCCCGATTCCGTGGCATTTGTCAAGGCGCTTTTAAAGGAACGCTTCGGCGTGACGGATGTTCGCGCGGACTTCATCGGGCCGGTCATCGGCTCGCACACGGGCTGCGGCACACTGGGACTGTTTTTTGTGGGGGTAAAACGATGAAATGGCTGGAGCTGCATATTAATACCTCGCCTGCCGGTCTGGAGCCGGTCAGCGAGCTTCTGCGCGAGCAGGGCGTCGAGGGTCTTGTAATTGACGATGAGGACGATTTCAAGGATTTTCTGGAAAACAACCACCAGTATTGGGACTATGTAGACGACGAGCTGATGGAGGAAATGCACGGCAAATGCCGTGTGACCTTCTATCTGGAGGAAGGGGAGAGCGGATTTTCCACGCTCGCGCAGGTGCGCGTTGCCCTCTCGGCGTTAAAAAAGCAGCATCCCGAGTACGCGCCGCTGCTCATGACGATGGAAAATGTTGAGGACGCGGATTGGGAGAATAACTGGAAGCAGTTCTATAAGCCCATGGAGATCGGTGAGCGTCTGCTGGTCATTCCCGAATGGGAGCAGGCAAAGCCCAGCGACCGTGTCAAGCTGATTTTGAACCCCGGACTGACCTTCGGCACGGGCAGCCACGCAACCACGCGGCTCTGCCTTCAGGCACTGGAGAAGCATATTCACGGCGGAGAAAAGCTGCTCGACCTCGGCTGCGGAAGCGGCATCCTGTCCATTGCAGCGCTGCGGCTGGGCGCAGGGGAGGCCTTCGCCTGCGACATCGACGATAAGTGCGTAGACGTTGCCTATGAAAATGCCGCGCTCAACGGCATCGGCAAAGAGAATTACACCGTCCGCGCAGGTGACGTGCTCAGCGACAAAAAGCTTGCGCGCGAGTTCGGTGGGGAATATGACATTGTTGTGGCAAATATCGTGGCCGACGTCATCATCGGCCTTGCGCCGAAGGTGCGGTCGCTGCTGAAAGAGGGGGGCCTGTTTCTCTGCTCCGGCATCATCGATGATCGTGCGGAAGAGGTTGCGGACGCGCTCCGCGCCGCGGGCTGGACGATCATGGAGACGAGGGAGAGCGAGGGATGGTTCAGTTACTTGTGTAAGTAGGAACATAAAAGGGGGCGGTCTCTTAGTTAAAGAGACCGCCCCCTTTAGAACCCCCAGAGACAACGAGGGGCTTTGCCCCTCGACCCCCGAGCCCTTTATTTTAAATGGCTTTTCAGCAACCGTATGAAAGTGCAGCGGACGCGGCGCAGCCGCGTTTTTTGCTTGCCACTTTCGACTTGGTCAAGCGTCTATGTCCGCTCAACCGCTACTGCAGAGATGCAAAACAGTCGTTCCGAATTAGCCGAGCGTCAAATTATGCTCGTCATGGTTCTCGGTGCAATAATAGGTGATGTGATAAGCAACCGGTTCGTTATTTTGATCCTGTAATCTCGTACAGAGGTAACTTCCTGCTTGGAGTGTCACCTCTTGGCCATTTAAGAAATGGATCGTCTTTACATCGAATAAAAATGTCTGGCTCGATCCTTCAATGGGAACTCCCTGTGTAGAATTCGAATCTGGAACCTCTGTATCTGGACGGAGCGTTCCTGTCGTCAGATAATCCGCCTGTAACTCTGCATAGTACGCTCTCACGTTTGCCATATCTGCGGCGACCTTGGCCTTGTGCACCTGACCCCGGTAAACCGGAATGGCAATAGCCACCAGTACGGCGATAATGGCGACGACGATCAGCATTTCCATCAGGGTAAAGCCCTGTTTGTTCTTCATTTTGTTCCACAGTTTTCTCATGGTTCTTTTCTCTCCTGTGCAGATAAATCAATGATTGAACTAATCTTATACCACGATTTTCGGTAAAATGCAATCCCCCATTTGAGAAAAAAAGAAAGCCGTCTGAATCGGACGGCTTTCTTTTTGTTTCGGGTGAATTATTCCGCTTCCTGCATAGCCTTGGCCGCGGCGACAGCCTTCTCCTGCGCGTCGGCAGAGCACTGCTCATAGCGCACAAAATGCATGGTGAAGGAGCCGCGAGACTGGGTCATGGAGCGCAGATCGATGGCGTAGCTCATCAACTCAGCCTCGGGGCACTCAGCCTCGATGACCTGCTCGCCGTCGCCGGTCGGGTTCATACCCATAACGCGGCCGCGGCGCTTGTTGAGGTCGCCGAGAATATCGCCCATATACTGATCGGGAACGGTGACCTTGAGCTCGCACACCGGCTCAAGCAGAACGGGGGACGCCTCGGGCATCGCGGCCTTGTAGGCGAGGTTCGCCGCCGTCTTGAACGCGATTTCGGAGGAGTCGACCGGATGATAGGAGCCATCATAAAGCACGCACTTGAGGTTCACAACCGGATAGCCGGCAAGCGGACCGTGGACGCAGGCCTCACGCAAGCCCTTTTCCACGGCGGGGAAGAAGTTCTTGGGCACGCTGCCGCCGAACACTTCCTCGGCAAAGACCATCTCTTCGCTCTCTTCATTGGGCTCAAAGCGGATCCAGACGTCGCCGAACTGGCCGCTGCCGCCGGTCTGCTTCTTGTGGCGGCCCTGCTTCTGCACAGTCTTGCGGATCTTCTCACGGTAAGGCACGCGCGGGGTGCTCAGCTCAACGTCCACACCGAAGCGGCTCTTGAGCTTGCTCACCAGCACATCGATCTGAATATCGCCCGCGCCGGAGACGACCATCTGGTGGGTCTCGGCGTTGTTGACGACGCGGAAGGAGGGATCCTCTTCGTTCAGGCGGCTGAGGCCCTGCGCCATCTTATCCTCCTGACCGCGGGTCTTGGGCGCGACAGCCACGCTGTAGCACGGCTCGTCGAAGGGGATCGGCTCGATCGTCACGACCTTGCGCGGCTCGCAGAGCGTGTCGCCGGTCTTGACCTTGTCCATCTTGGCGATGGCGCCGATGTCACCGCACTCAAGCTCCTTGACCTCGGTGTACTTCTTGCCCTTGGGGATGTACAGGCGGCCGAGCTTTTCCGTCTCGCCCGTGCGGGCGTTGACCATGGGCATATCGGGCTTGATCGAACCGGAGAGCACCTTGACATAGGAATACTTGCCGTACTGGTCGGAAACGGTCTTAAACACATAGGCGGTCGGCAGCGCGCCGGGCGCGACCACGAAAGGCGAGGACTCACCCTTCTCGTTCTGCGCCATGAGGGCGCGGCCGTCCTGCGGCTTGGGAAGCAGTTCGTCGATGGTATCAAGCAGCATGCGCGTGCCGATTCCCTGAAGGGCGGATCCGCACACCACGGGGAAGAGGGACAGATCCTTCACGCCGCCGCGCAGGCCCTGGATCATCTCCGCATAGGTGAAATCCTCACCGGCGAAGTACTTCTCCATGAACTCCTCGCTCGTCTCAGCGACGGACTCCTTGAGCGCGTCGTAAAGCTCGTCGAGAACGGACTGCTTATTCGCGGGAACCTCGATCTCAACGCGGCCGCCCTGAGGGCCGAACTCGAACGCGCGCTTGTGCAGCACGTCGATGATGCCGATGACCTTCTTGTTGTCGTCCCAGATCGGGGCAGCGACAGGCGCGATATTCTTGCCGAAATGCTCACGCAGCGTGGCAAAAGCGGCATTGTAATCGGAGTTATCCTCATCGATCTTGGAAATATAGAGCAGGCGGGGGAGCTTGTTCTTTTCGCAGAGCTTCCATGCCTTTTCCGCGCCCACGCTCATGCCGGCCTTGGCCGAGCAGACGATGATGGCGGCATCCGCAGCCTGAACAGCCTCGGCCATCTCGCCGGCAAAGTCAAAGCCGCCGGGAACGTCAAGAACATTGACCTTGCAGCTGTCATACTCCACAGGAGCCAGTGCCAGAGAGATCGACGTCTGACGGCGGATCTCCTCCGGATCGTAGTCACAGGTGGTATTGCCGTCAGGCACCTTACCCAGACGGTCCACGCCGCCGGTCAGGTAGAGCATGCTTTCAGCAAGGGTGGTCTTACCGTTGCCGCTGTGGCCGAGCAGCACAACATTGCGGATGTCTTTTGCACTCATAGGGGGTTGTCTCCTTCCAGATCGTAGATCCCATGCGGGGTATCAGTTGAATGATTCGATTATATAATATTATTTCCACCAATACAACTATTGTAATTTTAGAAGTTTGCTGTTCATTTTTGCCAAAATGTTCAATAGTGATCCACCCAGATCCCCTCAAGCAGAGCGGCAAATGCCCACAGAAGAAGATAGCAGAGCATAGACACCGGCGTAAGCGCGCTGTAGGCGCCGACGAAGGTGAGATAGAAGGCCAGCAGCACGGAGACAGCGCTGCTTAAAAGCGAGAGCACGGCGGCGGCACGCACAGCATGCACCAGACGCTTGCTGCCGACGGCGATCTCGGCATATGGCATGAGCCCCTCGCGGTACAGCAGCGCGTAGGGATGCTCGCCGTCCCGCTCCGAAAGGGCCAGACGCGTGGAGATCGTCGGATAGACGGCGTGCGCGTCGGTGTTGAACTTGCGTTTGAGGAGAGCGGGGGTGATGCTGCCGTCACGCACAGCGAGTACCGGTGTGATGCGGTTGCGCCGAAGCGCGTGGAGCGCCCAGTCGACATTCTCCGCCGCCATGTACTTGACCGCGAAAATGGCGATCAGCGTGCCGTCAACGGCAAGGAACGCGCCGGTCTTGAGGTTCAGGCCGCCCGGCATGGTGACATGCATCTTACGGCAGAAGGCCGCCGTCCCGAACAGCACAGTTTCGCCGTGGATCAGACCGGACACGCCGCCTTCCTCATAATAGCTGAGGTTGTCGAGCGGTTCGAGCGTGCTGCCCTCGCTCTCCAGCAGGGAGTCAAACAGGCGGCTCAACCCACTCTGTGAGGCGTGCGCCATCGTGGCGGCGTAGGAGATGACCTTGCCGCTCTCCTCGCCGTAGATCTTCAGTCCGTTGAGGCTGACCGTTCCCGGTGGGAACAGGTCGGTGTCGGTAAGGATGACACAGTTGCTGCGGCGCAGCCGCTCTGCACCGACATAACCGGCAAGCGCGCTGCCGGATTTTACGAACCGCCGTGTCAGCCGCCGCAGCGGCAGAGAATAGCAGAGGGGAAATGCGAGCATGTTGACACCTGTGAGCAGCACGCCCCAGTTCCAGCCGAACAGCAGCCAGTTCCCGCGCCGAAGCGTGGCGAGCACGGCAAATACCACCGTCGCCGTCAGGATCACAGGCAGCAGCACCATCTGCCAGCGCGAGGCCGCGTCATCCTTCTGCGCGCAGCGTCCGAAGCCCGCCGCACTTCCGCAGCGCTTGGCCGCTCCGCCTGCCGTGACCGTGACAAGATAGCTCGGATCCCCCACCGCCGCAACGCGGAACGTATCATACATCGCGCCGAACAGGCAGCTTCTGCCGTAAAGCGCACAGCTCATCCCAAGCATCGCCACCGCCGGAAAGGGAACGGCGAGCGCGCGGCGCTCCGGCAGGAAAAAGGTCATGGCCGTGTCGGTCAGTGTGACCAGACAGGCCAGTGAGGTGAGAAGCTCATAGGTAACGGTTTTCGCGCGCAGCTGTTCAGCCGCGTAAACGAACACGTCGCGACCGAGCACGCACACAAGGATCTCCGCAATGAGAAACGGCAGACAGTTGAGCAGCGGCTCCTGCGCGTACAGCGCAGGCATCACGCCGAAGCGGTCGAGCAGCAGCACCGCCCAGCACAGCACCGTGACCGTACAGGACGCGCGGGACGCGCGCGTTGCCTCGCGCGCGAGCTCGCGGTATTCCGCCGCTGTTTCATGCGCCGGCGGCTCCGGCTCGCTTTCACGCTCGCCGAAATCGTCCGCAAATATATCCTCGGGTTCTTCCTCCTCTTCAGGCTGCTCCGGCTCCGCTGTGCCGTAAAGCTGTTCGGTGTCCCGCATTCTGCGGCGGGAGAAAAGGCCGCGGCGCGGGGGCGGAAGCAGCTCCTCCGGCTCCTCTTCCTTCTCCCCGCCCTCGTCGAGCACGGACTGCACCGTGCTCTCAAGTACCTCCCGCAGGCTCACCGTGGGGGACTTGTCCGGTCTGTTCTCATCCGTTTCCGGAATCCCGAGTCCAACCGTTTTGACCGTCTCCGCCGGCTTTTCCGCGCGGACTGCGGCAGGTTCATCCGCTTCTATAGGCGCCGGCTCCGCCGGCGCGGCAACATCTGCGGAGCCGAACTCCGCCAATATGCTCTCAAGCGTAGGCTCCCCCTCGTCCGAGGCGCTGCGCGCCGCGTCGCGCAGCAGCCATTCGGACTCGGCAAGCGTCTGCTCAAACTCCCATTCTTTCTTGTGATCCATGAAAAACCTCGCAATGATCCGCCGCGCGCATCAGTTCAGGCGCTGGCGCACCGCCTCGTACAGAAGGATCGCAGCCGCTGCCGAAGCGTTGAGCGATGAAATATGCCCCTTCATCGGAATGCTGACAAGAAAATCGCAGCCCTCGCGCACGAGCCGGCCCATGCCGTCGCCCTCACTGCCGATAACGATAGCAGCCGGGCCCTTGAGATCCGCGTCATAAAGCTCCGTCGTCCCCTCGGCCGCCGTGCCGTACACCCACACGCCCTGCTGCTGAAGCTCCTTTAAAAGCGCCGGAATATTCGGCACGCGCGCCACGGGCAGATAGCTCACCGCACCAGCGCTCGTCTTGCCGACGATACTCGTCAGGCCCGCGCTGCGGCGCTTGGGGATGATCACGCCGTGCGCGCCCGCGCACTCCGCCGTGCGGATGATGGCACCAAGATTGTGTGGGTCGCTGATCTCGTCGCAGACCACGAGCAGCGGCGCCTCTCCGCGCTCGCGGGCAATATTCAGAATATCCTCCACACTGGCGTATTCACGCACGGCGGCAAGCGCGATCACGCCCTGATGAGCCTTGGTCGCGCTCATATAGTCCAGCTTGCGGCGGTCGGCTTCAACCACCACAACGCCCGCGTCGCGGGCCGTGGAGGCGATGTGCCCGAGCGTCTTGTCCGTTTCGCCGCGGACAATAAAAATTTTATCAATGGGCGTGCCTGCGCGCAGCGCCTCAGTCACGGCGTTGCGGCCTTCAATGATGCCGTCCGCCTCCGCGTCGCGTTCACGCATGGGAACGCGCTCCGCCGCGTCACGGCGCTCGCGGGAAAAGCGTCCTTCCGCGCGCTCACCTGCGCCGCGCTGCGGCTTTTTTACTTCGTGATCCTTATATTCTCTCGACATAAACCGTTCCTCCCGGTCAAAATTCGTATACATAATGCACTATAACACAAAGGTCGCCTGAGATAAAGGGGGAAGCAGTCAAAAATTCACCGAAAATTCATACCGCCCGGCTTGTGAAACACAAGGGGGTATGTTAGAATACTTATATTTAGAAAACTGCCGTCACAGCCGTGGCGTTTCATCTGGAAAGGAACCGACCTCATGGATCAAAACGATAAAAACAAAAATAACCGGAACGATAAGGATCGCCGCCGAGGCGTACTCTCTCTGCTCATCTGGGCACTGGTGCTGACCATCGGCTTCAACTATCTGCTCACGCAGCTGGATACGGCAAAAAAAGCCGAGAGCACCTGCGAGATCCGCTATGACGAATTTCTTGATCTCGTGCGTGACGGCAAGGTCAAGGCGGTCGAGATCGACGACCGCACGCTCAACATCACGCCGGTCGATGGCTACACCTACACCGATTCGGACGGCAAGACCTACAGCGGTGATTTCATTCTCTTCACCACGCAGATCAACGATCCCGAGCTCAGATCGTTTCTGGATGAAAACGGTGTAGAGTTCGGCAAGCCCTACAAGGCGGAAACCTCGTACTTCGAGCTCATCATGATCAACTACATCCTGCCGACGGTGCTGATGGTCGGCGCGTTCATGCTGATGATGCGCTTTATCAGCAAAAAAACCGGCGGGGGCGGCTTCGGCGGCCTTGGAAGCGTTGGAAAGGCCAACGCCAAGGTCTATATGGAGAAAACAACCGGCGTCACCTTTGCCGACGTCGCCGGTCAGGACGAGGCCAAGGAATCTCTTGTTGAGATCATCGACTTCCTGCACAATCCTCAGAAATACACCGACATCGGTGCGAAGCTTCCCAAGGGCGCGCTGCTCGTCGGCCCTCCGGGCACAGGCAAAACGCTGCTGGCCAAGGCCGTAGCGGGCGAGGCAAACGTGCCGTTCTTCTCCATTTCCGGCTCCGGCTTTGTGGAAATGTTCGTGGGCGTGGGCGCAAGCCGCGTGCGCGACCTGTTCGCGGAGGCATCCAAGGTCGCCCCCTGTATCATCTTCATCGACGAGATCGACGCGATCGGCAAGACGCGCGACTCCCGCTTTGGCGGCGGCAACGACGAGCGCGAGCAGACGCTCAACCAGCTGCTCGCCGAGATGGACGGTTTTGACCCCGGCAAGGGCATCATCGTCCTCGCCGCAACCAACCGGCCCGAGGTGCTCGATCAGGCGCTGCTGCGCCCCGGCCGCTTCGACCGCCGTATCACCATCGACCGGCCGAACCTTGCCGGCCGCGTTGCCACGCTTGAGGTTCACACGCGCAACATCAAGCTCGGCGAGGACGTCGACCTCAAGAAGGTCGCGCTCGCGACGGCCGGCTGTGTCGGCGCGGATCTTGCCAACATCGTCAACGAGGCGGCGTTGCGCGCCGTGCGCAAGGGGCGCAAGCTCGTCACGCAGGAGGATATGCTTGCGGCGTTTGAGTTTGTCATCGCCGGCAGCGAGAAGAAAAACAGCGTGCTCACCGAGTTTGAAAAGAAGCTTGTCGCCTATCACGAGGTCGGCCACGCAATGGTCGCCTACAAGCAGAAAAACGCCGAGCCGGTACAGAAGATCACCATTGTCCCCCATACCGAGGGAAGTCTGGGCTACACGCTCCTCATGCCTGAGGAGGATAAGACGAATCTGCGCACCCGCGACGAGCTGATGGCGAAGATCGCCG
>JAXYYF010000057.1:0-11497 GCA_037419475.1 bacterium | reverse complement strand
ATGATCATCGACGCTATTTCCAACGGTATCGTTATCGACCACATCTCCGCCGGCAAGGCGATGGAGCTCTACAACATCCTCGGTCTTGACAAGCTCGACTGCTCTGTCGCGCTGCTCAAGAACGTTTCGAGCGGCAAGCTCGGCCGCAAGGACATCATCAAGATCGATCAGGTGCTCAACCTTGACTGGGACGTCATCGGCTATGTCGACCCCGGCATCACCGTCAACATCATCAAGGACGGCAAGCGCATCGAAAAGCGCCAGCTCAAGCTGCCCGAGCGCATCACCAACGTCATCCGCTGCAAGAATCCCCGCTGCATCACCTCCGTTGAGCAGGAGCTGCCGCAGGTCTTCACGCTGACCGAAGAGAGCACGCGCACCTACCGCTGCCTGTACTGCGAGACCAAGGCCGAAAACTAAAAGAAGCCGAAAAAGAGGGAACATTACGCAGGAGATTTATGCCGGGCTTATCATGTACAACTTCTCTGAATTGATCACCTCACACGTAGTCATTCAGAAATTCAAAAGAAAACACCCTTGCAAGGCGAATTTCTCTGTTGCTGTACAGGTTTGCATACAATTTCTTCTTGGTAATGTTTCTCCACCAGATGTTGAAGCTAACACTTTTTCTAACAAAGCTCCGGCAAACCGTTGAGCGTCAACGCATTGAATTGCGTGCGTTTAGGGATAGTGATATTTTTCAGTACAAAAAATAAGAAATCCAATCTTAAATGTACGTATTTCAGGCGTTTATACATTCTAAAAATGGCTGTATCGCCCTCATAACCCGGAGACCGCAGGTTTGAGTCCTGTCTTCGCAACCATAAATCCTCTGAAATCATTTGATTTCAGAGGATTTTTATTGTCACCCAGATTTCAGGCTGTATTTGAAGAAACAGCATATTTCAAGAAAGCGGTTTTCCAAGTCGGCCGATGCTGCAAAATCTTGTGACAGCAATCGAGCAAAATGCATAAAATATATGCGAGTTTTTGCCGAATAATATCGTAATTTTCACACCATATTCACAAACTTTACATAAATTTTACAATTGTATTTGATTTTCCTCCCGCTTGTGATATACTCAGCAAACAACGCGCAGCTGCGCTCAAAAACGAAAGGATGAATACAAGCTATGAAGAAATTCCTCTCTCTGCTTCTTGCGTGCGTCATGGTGCTCAGCCTTGTCGCCTGCGGTTCCAAGGAGCAGACACCTTCCAACGATGGCAGCACCGATACTGAGCAGAATGAGCCCACCGGCTTCAGCGGCAGCTATCTGATGGGTACTGGTTCTGCAACCGGTAACTATTACAACTTCGGCAATGCCGTCTGCACGGTCGTGAACCAGAAGACCGGCGCGAACCTTACGGTCAACGCTACCGGCGGCTCCACGGAGAATGCCCGTCTGCTCGGCTCCGGGGATAATGAGTTCGCCATGATCCAGTCCGATGTCTACAGCTATGCGCATGAGGGCATCGAGCTCTTCGACGGTACCCCCATCACCAACTTCCAGGCTGTCACTGCCTGCTATCCTGAGATGGTTCAGATCGTTGTCCGCAAGGACAGCGGCATCTCCTCCATTGAGGATATGCGCGGCAAGAACATCTGCGTCGGCGCCGTCGGTTCCGGCTACGAGGTTGCTGCCCGCCAGATCCTCGACATCTATGGCATGTCCTATGATGACATCAACGAGACTTTCGCCGATCAGGCCACCGCGAAGAACGGCGTGCAGGATGGTACCTTTGACGGTATGTTCATGTGCTCCGGCTATCCCAACGGCAATGTCACCGAGCTCTCTCTCGGCGGCAACATTGAGCTGGTCACCATTGATGACGAACACCTCAATGCCCTGATCGAGAAGTACCCCTACTACTCCGCGTTCACCACCGAGAGCGATGACTACAACCTCGGTCACTCTGTCACCTCCGTGGCGGTCAAGTGCATGCTCGTCTGCCTCGACACCTTCTCTGAGGATGAGATCTACGATCTGACCAAGACGATTTATGAGAACCTCGGCGACATTCAGGAGATCAACAAGAAGGCTGACTACATGAGCCTTGAGGCTGCTCTGGCTGGTATCCCCAGCGATCTGCATCCCGGCGCTGCGAAGTACTATAAGGAGCAGAGCCTGACCATTCCTGACTACCTGCAGTAAGTACCCGCCGTTTTAACAGTGAGGGCAGGCGCTCCCTGCCCTCACTGCTTTTCCCTATAATGAGGAAGGAGAAAAAGATCCGATGGCACTGTTCAAGAAGAAAAAGCCTGTGGCTCCCGAAGAGATCGATCTGGAATCGATCGACCGCGAGTCAAAGTATAAAATCTTTTCCGAGCGAGGGGATAAGATCATCAAGGTTGTGCTGACGCTGTGGGCGATCTTCCAGCTCTATGCGTCCATTTCCAACAAGGTGCCCCTCCAGATCCTGCGTTATACCCACCTTGGCCTGGCGATTACCATGGCCTACATCCTCTACCCCGCAACGCAGAAGGCGGATCGCCGTAAGCTTCCGTGGTACGACTGCGTTCTGGCCGCTACGTTTGCCTGCGTGGCCGGCTATTTTATCGTGAATTATACCGCGCTTCAGTTCCGCGCCGGTTCCTATACCACGCTTGATACGATCATGGCTGGCCTCGGAATCGCTCTTGTGCTGCTGGCCTGCTGGCGCGTTGTCGGCCCGCCGATTGTGATTATCGCATCCTGCTTCTTTATCTACGGTATGGTGGGTAAATACCTGCCCGGCTTCTTGCAGCACCGCGGCTTTGCGCTCAAGCGCATCATCACGCACCTCTTTATCACGACCGAGGGCGTGATCGGTAACCCGCTCGGTGTCTGCTCGACCTATATTTTCCTCTTCATCCTCTTCGGTGCGTTCCTGGAAAAGACCGGCATCGGCCAGTTCTTCATTGATCTGGCCAACGCGCTCGCCGGCTGGGCGGCCGGCGGTCCGGCTAAGGTCGCGGTTCTCTCCTCTGCACTTCAGGGTACGGTCTCCGGTTCCTCCGTGTCAAACACGGTGTCCACCGGTTCCTTTACCATCCCGATGATGAAGTCCCTTGGCTATGAGCCGGAATTTGCCGGCGCGGTGGAAGCGGCGGCCTCCACAGGCGGCCAGATCATGCCGCCTGTCATGGGTTCTGCGGCCTTCCTGATCTCTGAGACCTGCAATGTGCCGTACCGTCAGCTGATGATGATCGCCATTATCCCCGCGCTGCTGTACTTCACCGGTATCTGGATCAGCGTGCATCTGGAGGCAAAGCGTCTCGGTCTCAAGGGGCTGCCGCGCGAGAAGCTGCCCAAGGTCGGGCCGCTCATGCGCGAGAAGGGCCACCTGATCCTGCCGCTGGTCGCAATTATCTACCTCATGCTTGCCGGCTTTACCATTACGCGCGCGGCGCTCCTCGGCTGCGTGATCTGTGTGGTCGTCCCCTATCTGCGTAAGGGAACGCGCGTGCCTTTCCTCCAGATCTTCAACGCCCTGCCGCAGGCTGCGCGCAGTGTTATCTCCGTGGCTACCGCCTGCTCGACCGCTGGTATCATCATCGGTATGGTCACGCTGACCGGTCTGGGCCAGCGCATCGGCTCCGGTATTTTCGATCTCGTCGGCAATAACGTGTTCCTTGCCCTTGTGTGCGCCATGTTCACCTCCCTTCTCCTCGGCATGGGTGTGTCCACGACGTCGAACTACCTCATTACCTCCACGATCGCCGCGCCGATCCTTATTAAGGCGGGTATTCCGCTGCTGGCGGCGCATATGTTCTGCTTCTACTTCGGCATTGTGGCGGATATCACGCCTCCGGTGGCACTGGCGGCCTATGCCGGTTCGGCCATCGCCAAGGGCAATGCCTTTAAGACGGGCGTTAACGCGACCAAGCTGGCTATCGCAGCCTTCCTGATTCCGTATATGTTCGCGCTCAATCCGAAGATGATCATGATCGGCGGTACGTTCCTTGAGGCGCTGCCCATGATTCTTACCGCGATCATTGGCCTTGTCGGCATTGGCGGCGGCTTCATCGGCTATCTCAACGGCAAGCTTCGTATGCCGCTCCGCCTGCTCTCCTGCGCGGCCGGCCTGTGCCTCGTGATCCCCGGCAACCTGACCGATATTATCGGCATTGTCGGCGTTGCGGCGGTGTTTATCATCACCCGCATTAAAAATCGCAAGGCGGCTGGCGCGGAAGTGAAATAAGAAGCTTCCCCACGAAAAAAGAGAAGTCGGAAAGCGAGAGCTTTCCGACTTCTTGAAATTTACCCTGATTGGCTCAGCGCTTGGCAAAACGGCTGGCAAACCGCTCTCCGAGCGTCCGGCAGAGCAGATCACGCAGTGCGGCGGTCTGCTCCGCCGTCAGAGCGCGCTTGGGAAGAAGGTAGACCTCCTGCGTGCTGACATAGAGCAGATACATAGAGCTGAGCTCATACGCGCATGCGAGCTTTTTGATGAGAAAAGAGGCGTCGCCCTTTTTGGCCGGAACACGGATGCGGAGGTGATGCTCGTCGATGGAGACGAGGTATTCGCACCCGAGAGTTGTCTGAGGCGAGGCGAGAAAACGCTTGATTCCCTTTTCCGCGCCCGCGAAGAGGAGAAGTCCCCAGATCAGATAGGCGAGCGCCAGAAAAAAGACCAGATAATTGACCGTCCCGAGTCCGAATGCGCCGCCGATGGCGTAGAGTATGGAAAAGCCAAGCACAAGGAACATGATCTGCAAGGCACGGCGGTGACGCAGGAAGAGGCCGTAATAGGTCGCCTTGCGAAAGTCAGAAACAGTGACGGTATAGGATATATCGATCGATTGCATATGGAACACCTTTCTGCGGCAGCAGTCTGCCGAATGATGTTTCCATTATACGGGATAAAACACGAATTTTGCAAGAGAGCATTCTTGGTTTTTGAATTTCAAAATGATCCGAAGGAGGAATGCAGTGTGATAAGCAGTCTGGATTATTTCCGCCAGCTGAATTTTGCGTCGGTGCTGCTGCGGCTGGTGCTTGCCATGCTTCTTGGCGGCATGATCGGCCTTGAGCGCGGGCGCAAGCACCGCGCGGCGGGCTTTCGCACATATATGCTCGTCTGCCTCGGCTCGGCATTGACGAGCATTATGAGCCAGTATCTGTTCGTCCAACTCGGTACGGTCTGGGCGGAGATCGCCGCGACGACCGGCAAGCAGGTGGATGTGAGCCGCTTTGGTGCGAAGGTCTACAGCGGCATCGGTTTTCTTGCCGCCGGTACGATCATCGTTACCGGCCGGCAGGAGGTCAAGGGCCTGACGACCGCAGCCGGATTGTGGGCATCGGCCTGCATGGGAATTGCCATCGGCGCGGGTTTTTATGAGTGCGTTATCATCGCCTTTGCGCTGATGTTCCTGTGTATTCATTTTCTGCCGATGGTGGAGGTGTATCTGCTGGAAAACGCGCGCAACATGAATATTTACGTGGAGCTCAAATCGCTCGATGAGATCGGAACACTGCTCACCCGCGTCAAGGCGCAGGGCGTGCAGATCTACAGCGTTGAGATCGACCGCGGCGGAGAAGAGCATCACCGCTATCCCAGCGCGGTGCTCAGCGTCCGGCTTGAGAACCACCAGCAGCATCCGCAGATTCTTGCGGCGTTGTCGGAGGTCAAGGGCGTTACCATGATCGACGAGATCTGAGGAGGGAGAGTCGTTATGCTATCTATTTTTGACGGCCTGCGGGAGATCACACTTGCTTCCGTTGCCTTTCGCCTGATTTTAAGTACGCTGTGCGGCGGCATCGTCGGCATTGAACGCGAGTTCAAGCGCCGCAGCGCCGGCTTCCGCACGCATATTCTTATCTGTCTCGGCGCGGCGATGACCACGCTGACAAGTGAGTTCTGGCTTGTGTATATGCGCTATTATCTGGATGCGGCCCGTCTGGGCGCGGGCGTGGTCGCCGGTATGGGCTTTATCGGTGCGGGTACGATCATCGTCACGCGCCGTCAGCGCGTCAAGGGCCTGACGACAGCGGCCGGACTGTGGACAGTCGCCATTGTGGGTCTTGCCATTGGCGCGGGTTTTTACGAGGGCGGTCTGCTGACTACGGGGCTGATCCTGCTGGCAGAGCTGCTGTTTTCCAAGCTGGAATATCACATCATGGCCAATGCGCCGGAGATCAACCTCTATATGGAATATGAGAACCGTTCGGCGCTTGATCAGGTGCTCAAGCTCTACCGCGACCGGCAGATCAAGGTTTCCAACATGGAGATCACTCGACAGCCGGGCGGCGAAAAGGACGATGCGGCCTGCGCGCTCTTCACACTGCATTTGAACAAGCAGTATTCGGCCGGTGCGGTCATTTCGGATATTTGCGCAATGGAAGGCGTCATTAACGTCGAGGAGATCTGACGATTCGCCGCGTGCGGCGGAGGGAGGAGAACTATGGATCAGAAAAAGAAACTGCGGCTGGTGCTGGCGCTCTCGTGGGCGACCTATATGGTAGCCTACCTGTGCCGTGTCAACATTTCCACAGCGCTCGACAAGCTGTCGGTCGGACTGACGGTGAGTACGGAGTATCTCGGCATTGCAAGCTCCATTTATTTTGTCACCTACGCGGTCGGGCAGCTGGTAAACGGAGCAATCGGCGACCGTGTGAACCCGCATCGTTTCCTGATGCTGGCGCTGACGATGACAGGCACGATCAATGTGGTGCTGGCATTGCAGCGCTCCGGATCGGTATTTCTGCTTTTGTGGGGTCTCAACGGCTTTTGCCAGTCGATGTTCTGGAGCACGCTGCTGCGTCTGCTGGCGGCCTGTTCCTTGCCGGAGCAGAGGAAAAACATCACTACGATCATGTCCACCTGCTCCGTGACCGGATATCTGCTTTCGTGGGTCGTTTTGAGCAATCTGTTTCAGGCCTGCACATTTATGCCCTATTTTCTGGTGCCGGGCGTTATTGCGCTTCTTTTGATCCTTGCATGGTATATGATGTCGTGCAAAATGCCGTTTGAAGCGGAGATAGGAGAACGAAAGAGCACGCCGCCGCTGGGGCAGATCGCGCGGGACTTCTGGCATGAGAGACTCTTTTTCGTCTGCGCACTGTGCCTGACGGTCGGCGCGATTCAGGAGGGAGCAGTTTTCTGGCTGCCAAAAATATTCACAAGCGTATTGGAGCTGGGCAGCGGTTCCCTGTTCCTTCTTGTGCTTATTCCCTTTGCAAAGCTGGCGGGCGTGTTTATGGCGCGTGCTATGCTGGGCGTTTTTCATGACAATGTGCGCCACTCGCTTACAAGCATGCTGGCTGTTTCCTGCATCATTACGGGAGTGATGCTTGTCTGCGGGAACCATACGTCGATTATCACGGTATTCCTGATTGCGGCGCTCATTGCGGTGATCAATGCAAGCAACTGGTATATGATCTCTTATTTTCCCATGTATTTTGCCAAGCGCAATATTGTATCCACGCTGGTCGGAACGTTCGACTTTTCCACCTATGTCGGCGCGTCGATCATGTCAGGGGCGCTCGGCTCGCTTCTTGTGAGCTTTGGCTGGATCGCGTTGCCGTCGTGCTGGATGGCTCTGACCGTATTTGGTCTGGCGTTGTCGCTGGTGGGAGCGAGGGCGTTTCCCACCGTTCCGCCGGATCAATGCTGACATCTCTTGCAAAAGCATCTGATTTCATGAGAAATCAGATGTTTTTTTATCTGCCGATATACTTGAAGAAATTCTTTTGGCAGAAACAAACAGGAACAGGGCCGCAGCTGTGCTGCGGCCCTGTTCCCGGTCATTCTCTCCGGCATCGCTTATGTGATCGTCAGCCTTGCTACGGCTGGCAAGAGCGAGGCCAAGTAAAACGGATAATCAATAGACAAAAAGCTGCGGGCTTATGCCTACGGCTTTTCCTGTGGAGAAGGAGAAAGGACATTCCTGACAGGAATATCTCTGCCGCACCGAGCCGAGGCGGGGCGGACACTGCGTGCCTTGTGCGGCAGAGGAATTGACGAACCGGACGCGCCTGTGATAAAATACCGCACAACAATGACCTTGAAAGCGAGGAAATGAGTATGATGCAGGCGGCGAAACATCTGACGGCGCTTGTGCTGGCGCTGCTTGTGCTGGCCACGTCCGCGCTGGCGGCGGAGGGCGCTTCGGGCTTTTCCGATGTGCCCGACGGTCACTGGGCGGAGCAGAGTATTGCATGGTGTGCGCGTTACGGTATGATGAATGGTATCGGCGGTGGAAAATTCGGCATTGGCCGGGAGATCACGCGCGCGGAGTTTGCCGTGACGCTCTGCCGTATGATGAGCTGGGGACTTACGTCGCCCGAGCAGGGAAGCTTTTTGGACAATCAGGATAAAAGCGCATGGTATTACAGTGCTGTGGAAACGGCATATGCACACGGTGCGCTGGCAGACGAGAGCGACTACTGCCGCCCGAATGAAGCGCTCACACGCGAGGAAATGGCAAAGATGATTGTGCGTGCGATGGGCTATCCTGTGCTTGCGGGTATTCTGGCCGCTGCGGACGCGCAGACGCCACAAGGCGGCGCGGAGGGCTTTGCCGGCTTGACCGGGAAGCTTGGCAAAAACTGCCCGTTTACCGACTGTACGACCAATCAGGGCTATATTGCGCTGGCTTATCATATGGGGGTACTCAAGGGCGTGAGCAGAAGCAGCTTTGATCCAAAGACTGCTGCGACGCGCGAGCAGGCGGCGGCCGTGCTGATGCGCGCATATGACCGGCTGCACCGGAACATCTCAAGCGGCGAGGTGTCGGCCGTGCCGCAGGGCTGTGTGGAAGCGCTGCCCATCACAGATACGAGCGGCAGTATGCCGGTGAGCCCGCGCGCCGCGCTGGAGGAGGTCTACGCCGCTGCGCGGATCGCCGGGGAGGGCGGCAGTGTGCTGCTCCGCACCGCACCGCTTGCGCAGAGCGTGAAGGACGGGAAAACGGTATCCGCTGCGCGGGAGCTCGGCTCCGGAGAGCTGGGTGCTCTGCTGGCGGACAGCGCGACGACACAGCACCGTTCGGCGAAGTACCAGAGCTCCTGCCTCTATCACCCGGAAAAGGACGGGACAACGACTGTCGTTTGGTATGAGAGCGAAGCTGACCTTGCCGAAAAGGTAGAGCTGTGCCGCTTGCTGGGGATCAAGAACGTGTATCTGCTGGGCGGAGCGCAGGCATGAGACAAAAGAGCTGATAGCCGGTATTAGCAGATCATATAAAGATGACCAAACGCATAAAAAGCGCCCGAAAGCAGGCGCTTTTTCCCCTCTTTTTTGGAGAATTGGACATCTTGCATTTTGCACAAAAATGACACATAATACGGTTAATATCTATACTGGCAGATCATCTGCACATCCTAACATTACACAACAGGAGGACAGTCCCATGGAACTGCTTAAGGAGCGCATCCGCCGCGAAGGCAAGGTCCTGCCCGGCAATATCATCAAGGTCGACGGTTTTCTCAACCACCGCGTGGATACCAAGCTGCTCGACGCAATCGCGGAGGAGTTTGCGAAGTATTTTGACATCAGCAAGATCACCATGGTTTTAACAGCGGAAGCGAGCGGTATCGCTCTGGCGACGATCTGCGCCCAGAAATACGGTGTTCCCATGCTGTTTGCCAAAAAGGCAAAGAGCGACAACATCGAGGGCGGTCTGTACCAGAGCGAGGTCTTTTCTTATACCTACAAGAAAAAGGTGACGATGATCGTCAGCCATGAATGGCTGCATGCGGACGACCATGTGCTTATCATCGATGATTTCATGGCCAAGGGCTATGCCATGCAGGGGCTGATCGACCTTGTCAACGCCGCCGGCGCGACGATCGAGGGCATCGGCGTGGCGGTTGAGAAGGGCTTCCAGGGCGGCGGTGACAAGTTCCGCGCCTCCGGCGTGCCCTACAAGGCGCTGGCCGTCATTGAGCAGGCGGATGAAAACGGCATTATCTTCCGCGAGGACGATTGAGAGGGAGAGCATGAAGAAGGTACTGGTTCTGGATTTTGGCGGGCAGTACAATCTGCTCGTTGCGCGCCGCGTACGTGAATGCGGCGTTTACTGCGAGATCAAGCCGTACACCATCTCGATGGACGAGATCCGCGCCTACGGCCCCGCTGCCATTATTTTCACCGGCGGCCCCGCGACGGTGTTTGAGCCGAACGCCCCGCGGCTGGACAATGCGATTTTTGAGATGGGGCTGCCCATTCTCGGCATCTGCTACGGCCAGCAGCTGATGATCCATCAGCTCGGCGGTGCCTGCCGCAAGGCCGAGGTGCGCGAATACGGCAAGGTCGAGCTGACGCATGACAGCACGAGCCCTCTCTTCGACGGTGTTGAGCCGACAAGCATTTACTGGATGAGTCACGGCGTTGAGGTCGAGCGTCTCTCCCCCGGTTTCCGTGCCATCGCGCATACCGCGGGCTGCGCTTATGCCGCCATTGAGGATGAGGATAAGAAGCTCTACGGTGTGCAGTTCCATCCTGAGGTGCTCCACACCGTCCATGGCACGGAGATCCTCAAGAACTTCCTTTACAAGATCTGCGGCCTTGCTCCCGAATGGAGCATGGCGAACTATGTTAATGAGGCCATTGAAGAGGTGCGCGCCAAGGTCGGCAGCGGTAAGGTGCTCCTTGCGCTCTCCGGCGGCGTGGACAGTGCTGTGGCCGCCGCGCTGCTCTACCGCGCGGTCGGCGAGCAGCTCACCTGCATTTTTGTCGATCACGGTCTGCTGCGCAAGGACGAGGGCGATCAGGTCGAGCGCGCCATGCACGACTGCCTCGGCATGCGCATCGTGCGTGTGAACGCGCAGGAGCGTTTTCTCTCCAAGCTCTCCGGCATTTCCGAGCCGGAGCGCAAGCGCAAGATTATCGGCGAGGAGTTCATCCGCGTCTTTGAGGCGGAGGCCCAAAAGATCGGTCGTGTTGATTTCCTCGCGCAGGGAACCATTTATCCCGACGTGGTGGAATCCGGCGTCGGCGGCGAGAGCGTCGTCATTAAGAGCCACCACAATGTCGGCGGACTGCCCGACCATGTAGACTTCAAGGAGATCATCGAGCCGCTGCGCCGCCTCTTTAAAGATGAGGTGCGACAGCTCGGTATCGAGCTGGGCCTGCCGGAGAGCCTTGTCTGGCGCCAGCCCTTCCCCGGCCCGGGCCTTGCCATCCGCGTGATCGGCGAGATCACCGAAGAAAAGCTGCACATCGTCCGCGAAGCGGACGCGATCTTCCGCGAGGAGGTTGCCAAGGCGGGACTGGAGCGCAGCATCAACCAATATTTTGCGGCGCTCACCAATCTGCGCTCTGTCGGCGTGATGGGTGACGAGCGCACCTACGATTATGCCATTGCGCTGCGCGCGGTGGAAACGCAGGACTTCATGACGGCGGACTTCTCCCGCCTGCCGTGGGAGCTGCTCGACACCGTGTCCCGCCGCATCGTCGGAGAGGTCAAGGGCGTCAACCGCATCCTCTACGATGTGACCAGCAAGCCGCCCGCAACGGTGGAGCTGGAGTGACCGACCGTCCAATCAATTTAACGCTCTCTTCTCAAAGCCCC
>JAXYYF010000056.1:0-15384 GCA_037419475.1 bacterium | reverse complement strand
GACTATCACTGGCACGCGGCCACCTGCAGCCACAAGGACCTTGTGAGCGGCAAGGAAGCCCACACGTTTGTTGACGGTGTGTGCACCGTCTGCGGCGCGCCCGACCTCGGCGAGGTGGAGGCCCGCATCGGCGACCAGTATTACCTGACGCTTGCCGAGGCCATGACCTATGCCACGGCGGACGACACCGTTGTTCTGGTGAATGACATTACCGTCGATGCGTCCAAAACGGCTGTTGCGGACAGACTAATCGTCAGCAAAGACATTACGCTTGATCTCAACGGCAAGACCTACACGATTCCCGCAGAGCTTGAGCCGAGCAATAACTGGTCCGCATTTTACCTCTCCGGCGGAACCATGACGGTTAAGGATTCCGTCGGCACCGGCGCGATCCGCTCGGGCGACGAGACCAAGCTCGGCACGTATCTGTTTCACTTACAGGGCGGCGATCTTGTGATCGAGTCCGGCACGTTCTTTGCCGGTGGTACGGTCGTGAATGTTCAGAATGGCACGGCGACGGTCAACGGCGGCACATTCGGCGTATACCCCGACAGCAGCACGAAAGATTACCGCTATCTGCTCAACTGCATTGACGCCAATTACAAGAACGGCACGGCCAAGATCATTGTCAAGGGCGGTACGTTCGCCAAGTTCGACCCCGCCAACAACCTTGCCGAGGGCAAAGGCACGGACTTCGTCGCAAGCGGTTATCAATCTGTGAAGGACGACGATAACTATACCGTCAGCCCCCTGTTCGACGGCGGCAGCGGCACGGAGGCCGATCCGTTCCAGATCGCTTCCTCCAAGCAGTTCGGAAACATCAGCAAGCTCAACGGCGAATCTTACTGCTTCAAGCAGACCGCGGACATCGTGGTTGCAGAGGGTGATGAGGTCAAAAAGTTTGCCGGTGTATATGACGGTGACGGCCATACGCTCTCCAGCGCTCGTACCTCCGGGAATTATACCTGCCTCTTTTACGTCGACGGACTTTCCGGCCATGCCGCTTTCCGGAACATCAACGTGAAGATGGGAGAACTGGCCACCAGTCTGCTCTACTGTGTCGACTGGGGTACAAATTACGGCGCGGACTTTAAGAACATTACCTTTACCGGTCCCGCTTCGCTGACCAAGGCCAACGCCACTAACTTCGGCTTTGTGGTGATCAACGCGATTTACACGAATAACGGAGAGTCGACCTATAACTTTGAGGACATCACGGTGGACGTCAACCTTCAAAACGAGGGAACCTGCACCGGCGTGCTCATCGGCTCCGGCCCATGCTTTAATGCCAAGACCACGATGAACTTTACCGACTGCGTGAATAAGCGAGCAATCATCGGTACGGACTCCATCGGTTTCCTGTATGGCAACTCCGCTTACATTGAATGCCTTGAAGAGAACGGCAGCACAATTAATGTGACAAACTGCACGACCGAGGCAGTGCTTTCTTCTGCCAAGAGCGGCGCCGACGTTGCGTTTGCGCCCGGCGCTTCCAAGAGTGCAAAAGCCGCAGCGCTGAACAAAGCGTATCAGCAGAAGGACATGTACAGCGCCGGTAACGTGCTGGCAGGCAAGACTGTCACCGTCAAGCAGAGCGGCGATGCGCAGAGCTTTTTCATTGACACCAATGCCGGCACTTACACCTACAAGCTGGCGATGAATGTTGCGGCCACCTACTATACGCTGGACGGCGAAGCGTGGACCGAGGAAGATGTCAACGCGATTCCGGGCAGATGGGACACTGTCTGGAATGTCTCCAACGGTGTAAAGTACCTGATTGACCTGAACGATAGCACCGCAGACAGCACAAAGCTTGGTACTTTCTACGCATATGATAAGAGAACAGCGGTGGAGAAAGGAGTTATCACTACCACTGACAACCTTTCTTACAACAAGGACGGTTATGCCATCGTTGTCAAGGACGGTACGAACTATGTTGTGTTTAACGTCACGGAGGATATGTATATTAACAGCAAAGTTTCCCTCCTTGTGTATGCCTACGACGGCGATGCCCTTGTCGGCACACAGGCGATCAAGTAAGTAAAATGCGCTAAAAAGCAAGACGTCCGGGGAACCCGGACGTCTGCTTTTTTACTTGACAGCCCGCATGAGATCCACCCAGGCATCGTCCACGGCGTTACCCATGTGCTGCATGGTTCGTCCCATGCAGGTTTTCATGGATCGCTGCCGGGGTGAGACTGCCATGCCGGCCATCGCGCCGAGCACCATGCCGGCGCCGACGCCGCCCCAGAATGCGGCTTTTTCCATTTCCCTCACACTCCTTTTCGCACAAGGTCAGTATGCCCCGCGCACGGCGAAACAGTCATGCCGCGGCTTGCCAAGATAAGCCTTTTCCGCTATAATATAGAAAAATCAAGCAGAAACGGAGAAAGAGCATGACGACCATTTATCTCATCCGTCACGCCGAGGCGGACGGCAATCTTTACCGCCGCGCGCACGGCTGGTACGACAGCGTGATTACCGACCGGGGCTACCGGCAGATCGCCGCGCTTGCCGAACGCTTTGCGGACGTGCGCTTTGATGCGGTTTATTCCAGCGACCGGCACCGCACCATGACGACCGCACTTTCCGTTTACAAAACGCACGGCCTGCCGCTCGTGACAACGCCGCGCCTGCGTGAGATCGGCGTGGGCGCATGGGAGGATATGCCGTGGGCGGAGATCGAGCGCACGGACGGTGAGCAGCTGGAGCGCTTCAACACGGACGCAGAGCGCTGGCAGGTTCCGGGCGGCGAAACGATCCCGGGTGTGCGCGACCGCATGGCGGCGATCCTGCGTGAGATTGCCGAGGCGCATCCGGACGGAACGGTGGCCGTGTTCTCGCACGGTATGGCGATCCGCCTGATCGTCGGCACGATGCAAGGACTTTCCCTTTACGAGATCAACGGCACCGGCCACGCTGAAAATACAGCGGTGAGCCGACTGGAATATGAAAACGGCGCGTTCCGCGTGGCTTACCGCGACGATGCGAGCCACCTGACGGACGAGCTGATGAGCCTGAAGAAGCAGGCATGGCTCAAGAATGCGCGGGGCTTCGAGGGCGGTATTTATTATATGCCGTCCGGCGAAGAAGGACACTTTGACGTTTGCCGCGCAGGCGAGATCGTCGGTGCAGTGAGCGTGGACAGGTGTGAGGACGGCATGGCCGGGATCGGCGAATTTTGGCTGGAAAACATTGTGCAGGGGCTGGGCTTTGGCCAGCAGCTCATCGGACAGGTGCTCTCCTACGCCCGCGCACACGGCTGCGAGCGGCTGTCGACCGGACGCATTGCAAAGAGCAACGGCATCGGGCTTCAACGAGCGCGGGAGTGGGGCTTTACACAAACAGGCGAAGGGGCGGACTGGCTCGAATTTCAGAAGAATTTTGAATACAATGAGGAATCTTGCTGGAAGAAATTGCAGGATGTGATCGAAAAAGAGCGCAAGCTCAGATAAAAAAGGAAGCCATGCAAAGCATGGCTTCCTTTTTTTGATCTCAGAACGAAACAACTTCCTGTTCGGGTTTGGCACAGGTCGTGATCTTGTCCACATACAGCACCGGCCCATCGCCCTGATAGGCCTCGATATACTCCTTGCGGACGGTGGCGGTGACCTCCACCCAGTCGCGGTTTTTGTAGGCCTTGAGGGAGTTTCCCTTGGCGACCACGCCGACGAACTGGATGTCGTTCTCGCAGCAGGTCATCACGAAGCGGCCGGGGCAGTGGATGCCCGGATACTTCTTCGAATGGCACATGAGAAGCTTCATGTGAACCTGCTTGCCGTCCCAGCGGTCGGGATGATCCATCGCGTCGACGTACCACACGCCGTAGTCGTCGTCTGGAATGTCGATCAGATCGGGCGTCATGTCGAAGGGACATTCGTTGCCGGTGAGATAATCCTCGCTGTTGCCGTCGTTATCCTCCAGATAGATGTCTGCGCGGCGGTTGACCATGCGCAGATTCCGCGCGCGCAGCGCGTCCTTGAGCTCCGGTGTGCAGCGGTTAAAGACCAGCATGTCCGCATTGGTGATCTTTTCCATCATCAGCTGGCCCATATTCTTGACAAACAGCTCGAAGGTCGGCGCCTGCACAAAGGTCATGATCTGGTAGAGCACCCAGTTTGCGGGCAGCACGTCGCGGTAAAGTTTTTCCATCTGCCACATGCCGTTGTACTCAATGAGCACCTGTTTGGGGCGGTATTTTTTCTCCAGCTCGCGGCAGAAGTCGGCTGTCAGCTCGTCCTCGTCGTCGACGGTGACGACGGTGACGTTGTCGAGCGCCTTCTTCTCGTACTCCTCCTCACCCTCTTCACAGCAGAGCAGAAGCGTCTTATCCTCGCGGGCGAAGCCGTCCTCGAGAATGCCGTTGATGAAATTGGTCTTGCCGGCATCGAGAAAGCCGGCGACCAGATAAACAGGAATATCCATGAAAAACCTTCCTTACAGGCCGAAGAGCTCGGCGAGCTTGTCTTCCTTGAGCTCCGCGCCGATGACGCACAGGCGGCCCGTGTAATCGGGATGACCCGCACGGATCTCGTGCTCCTCGGGAACGTAGTCGAACTCGAGCCAGCCGCCCTCGCCGTTCACAATGCCCTTGGCGCGGAGAATGTGGCCGTACTCACCGCTGTCGAGCTTGGTGAGGATCTCGTCAAGAGAGGACTTGGAGTAGAGCTTCGGCGTCTCTTTGCCCCAGGAGGAGAACACGTCGTCGGCATGGTGATGATGGTGATGGTGGCACTCGCAGTCGGGATCGTCGCACTCCTCACCGTCATGATGATGCTCGTGCTCGTCGTGGTCATGCTCATCATGGTCGTGATGATGGTGATGCTCATGCTCGTCGTGGTCGTGATGGTGCTCGTCATGCTCATCGTGGTCATGCTCGTCATGGTCATGATGGTGGTGATGCTCATGCTCGTGCTCGGCCTCTTCCAGCTCGTGCTCGCGGCGCATCTTGTCGAGCAGCTCGTCGCTCAGCGATACCTTTTCGATGGCGGAAAGAATGGTCATGCCGTCCAGCTCGTCCCACGGCGTCGTGAGGATGGCAGCGTCGGGGTTCTTCTCGCGCAGCATCGCCGCGGCGGCCTCCAGCTTCTCCTGCGAGAGCTTTTGCGTGCGGGAGAGGATGATGGTGCCGGCAGCTTCGATCTGATTGTTGTAGAACTCGCCGAAGTTCTTCATATAGACTTTGACCTTGCTCGCGTCCGCGACGGTGACATAACTGTTGAGCTTGAGCTCGGGGCACTCGTCTACCGTGCGCTCAACGGCCACGATCACGTCGGAGAGCTTGCCTACGCCGCTCGGCTCGATAAGGATGCGGTCGGGGTGGAACTGCTCGACGACCTCGCGCAGTGCCTTGTTGAAATCGCCCACGAGCGAGCAGCAGATGCAGCCGGCGGACATCTCGGAGATCTCGATACCGGACTCCTTGAGGAAACCGCCGTCAATGTTGATCTCGCCGAACTCGTTTTCGATCAGCACGAGCTTTTCGCCGCTGTAGGCTTCGGCAATCAGCTTTTTGATGAGCGTCGTTTTGCCGGCACCGAGAAAGCCGGAGAAAATATCAATTTTTGTCATAGAAGATACGCTTCCTTTTTCTTAATTTCCTAACCGTATATTATATGCCGGGATTGTGAACGATTCAAGTCTTTTCCCAATGAAAATCACATTCCGGGAGCAGGAATGTGCTGCGCGAGCATAACGCGCCCGAAGCAGGCGAGACTGTGCCCGCCGCCCGGCGTGAGAACGACATCCGCATCGGCGCGGGCGCGGTTGAGGGAAAAGAGATAGACCACGCCGAGCGCGTCACGGTGGTACTGCTTGCAGAGCACCGCACCGTCGACGCAGAAAATACCGACGTCGCCGTCGGCGAGCGGATCGCGGTTCACATAGACCACGCTGCCGTCGCGGATAAAGGGCTCCATGGAGTCGCCCTGGATCCGGACGGCAAAATCCGCGCCGCGCGGCACAGTCTCGTCCGCGGGGATATAGGAAAAATCCTCGTCCGGCACCGGCGCAGCATAGCCTGCGGCGGCGGGGGAGGTGTAGAGCGGGATCAGCCGCGGCGGCTCGGCCTCCGCCTCACGGCTGTCCGCGAGCTCGTCACGGTAGTCGCACAGGGTATTTGCAAGACTGTAGATCGTCTGGCGGCCGGCGGAGGAGAGAGAGCGGTATTTCTCGATCAGCTCGCGCTCCGTGCCTGTCAACTCAAACGAGCATGCAAGATAGCTGTCGCAAAACAGCCGGTTCGGTTCCGTGCGCAGCGCGTCAAACAGCTGTAACAGCACGTCCTCCTTCGGGAAGCTGATGCCGGTCTCGTAGTTGCCGATGGCTGAGACCGACACGCCCAGACGCTCCGCCAGCGCACTGCGGGAGAGGCCGAGCGCTTCGCGCCGCGCCTTGAGCTGGGTGCCAAAGCTCATGGGAGACCCTCCTTTCGGGGATTCGACTCACTTCGACAATATCATACTCCATAAACTTGTGCTTGTCAAACTATTTTAACAAGAATCTTGTAATTTTATTCTTGACATTACAAGATTCTTGTGATATGTTAAGGATGTTCACAAGAAGCTTGACAAATAGACAATGCTGTTTCCAAAATTCTTGTAACGCGCTGCTGCATGGTTTGGCAGAATCGCGGCCCTGTCCGATCACGGACAAGCCTCCGGCCGGAAGAGGCGGAGCATTGACCTGCCGTTAATCCTGCAAAAAAGAAAAACCGTTACACCGGACGGTGTAACGGTTTTGGTGGGGGAAGGTGGATTCGAACCACCGAAGTCACTGACAGCAGATTTACAGTCTGTCCCCTTTGGCCACTCGGGAATTCCCCCGGATTCACTTGTGCGCTGAAACGGAAAGCTGGAGCTGGTAGACGGACTCGAACCCCCGACCTGCTGATTACAAATCAGCTGCTCTACCAACTGAGCTATACCAGCATTTCAGCAACAGAATGAATTTTAGCAGATGCCGTCGGATTTGTCAAGCTTAAATTTTGCGTATTGGAGGAAAAACTTTTGCGTGACCAATGGGGAAGTTTCTTGTGTGAGACCTTTGACATCGCAGTCCATGAAACGGAGGAGAGGGAATGACGCTTTATCAGATGTCATACCAGTATCGTGAGGACGCCGCGCGATTCCGGATACGGATCGCCGAGCTGCGCGTGATGCTGCGTGATGCGCCTACGCGCGGCGAGGCGGACGCGCTCAGACGGCGGATCGCGGACTTGCAGATGCTGCGCCGGCAGTCGGATGAGCTGGCGCAGCTGACGGGACGGTACTATGAAAGGAGCTATCACTGTGACAAAAGGTATACCTTATGATCTGCACGGCAATGCGTTCTACGGCGATATGGCCGCATGGCTGCGAGCGACCGCACCGGACAATAAAGACGACATCCAGCGGCTCAAGCGGAATCTCCGCATGGCCCGCCGGGAGGAGCTTACGCCGCGCCAGCGGCAGATGCTGAAAATGAGGTTTGATCAGAAAATGAGCGTGACCGATATTGCACGGGAGCTGGGCGTGAACAAGTCGACGGTGTCGCGCACGATCCGCCGCGCGAAGACGCGGCTCTACCGCTGCCTGCGCTATACGCTCTGACCGCTGCGGCGCACAGGCCTTGCATGGCCTTATGCATGAGTGGAATAAAATGAAAGTTTTTGTGCACATTACATAAATTGATAGCGTTTATTATAAATGTGTTATTGCTCTATGACCTAAAACGTGATACCATACAACCAAACTTTCCAAACATAAGGAGGCGGCTTCTTTCATGTATACCGACAATTATTTCAATCGTTTTGAGCTTGCGCCCGAGGTGTCGGCAGCACTGAAAAAATGCAGGTGCATCGCCTACGCCGAGACGAAGGATGAGCTTCAGGAGATGGCCTACGGCCCCACGCACACCTCCCGCTATGACGTGGTCTATCCCATTGAGGGCAAGGGCATCGTGAAGGAAGCCGAGGTCGTGCGCTGCAAGAACGGCTGCGTGGTCAACTTTATGGAGGACTATATGCGCCGCCGCGACCCGAACAGCATGGCCATTGGTGATGATCTGCCGACCGATAAACCGCGGTTCAAGGACCGCTTCGGCTACGACTTCTCCAAGCTGCGTCAGGAAACGCTCGACTGGCTGAGTACACAGCAGATCGTGATGCTGCCGTTTTATGCCGGCTCGAACGGCCACGGCTACCCGAGCCTGATGATCTGTCCGATGAACGCAGCGTTCTTTGCGCTCTCGCTGGCCAATATGCAGGGCTTTGTCAGCATTGCGGATGTGCCCGAGCACTATAAGCCGCGCTCGATCATCTTTGTCGCGCCGCCGTTCCGCCACACGCACTTTGACGGTAAGCAGGTCGTGGTGCACAACCGCAGCGAGGAGCTGCATGAGGTCTGGGCCTACAACCTCTATCCGGGCCCCAGCGCTAAAAAGGGTGTTTTCTCCGTCCTGCTTGATATTGGCGAGCACGAGGGCTGGGTCTGCTGCCACACGAGCGCGGCGATGGTCGAAACGCCGTATGAAAACGAGATCGTGTTTATGCACGAGGGTGCGTCCGGCGGCGGCAAGAGTGAAATGCTTGAGGATTTCCACCGCGAGGACGACGACCGCCTGCTCATCGGTACGCATACGGTCACGGGTGAAAAATATTATATGACGCTCGGCGAGAGCTGCAAGATCCATCCCATTGCCGACGATATGGCCTGCGCACTCAAATCCATTCAGGACAGCGAGAGCGGCAAGCTGCGCATCATCGACGCGGAGGACGGCTGGTTCCTGCGTATGGACGGCATGAACGCCTACGGCAACAGCCCGCTCTACGAGCGCATCTGCATCCATCCGTCCGAGCCGCTGGTGTTCTTCAACATGGACGGTGTGCCCGGCGCGACCTGCCTGATCTGGGAGCATGTGATCGAGTCCAACGGCAAGCCCTGCTCCAACCCGCGCGTGATCCTGCCGCGCAGAATGGTCGACAACATCGTACCCGATACCGAGCCGGTGGAGGTCGATGTACGCAGCTTCGGCGTGCGCATGCCGCCGAGCACCGCGAAGAATCCGAACTACGGCGTAATGGGTATGCTTCAGGTCGTGCCGCAGAGCATCGCATGGCTGTGGCGTCTTGTCTCGCCGCGCGGGTTCAAAAACCCGTCCATTGCCGACACGAACGCCGGCAGCGGCCTCAAGGCCGAGGGCGTGGGCTCGTACTGGCCGTTTGCGACCGGCCGCAGAGTCACGCAGGCGAATCTGCTGCTCGAGCAGATCATGCAGAGCCCCAACACCACGAATGTGCTGATCCCGAACCAGCACATCGGCGCCTATCATGTCGGCTTCATGGGCGAGTGGCTCAGCCGCGAGTATCTTGCGCGCCACCTCGGTTTTGTCCGCGCAAAGCATCTTGTGCCGGCGCGCTGCGCGCTCTTCGGCTATGCGCTTGATGAGATGAAGCTCGACGGCCAGTTCGTCCGCCAGACCTTCCTGCGGCCCGAGACGCAGTCCAAGCTCGGACTGGACGGCTACGATGCAGGCGCAAAGATCCTGACCGACTTTATCAAGAAACAGGTCTCGCAGTTTGTCTGTGACGACCTCGATCCGCTCGGCCGCGAGATCATCGACTGCTGCCTGCATGACGGCACGCTGGACGACTACCTGTCCCTCACGCCGATGAAGCTCAAGTGAGCGCACGGCGGAGACGGAGAGAACGGAATGAAAATAAGCCCCGCGTTTCACAGATGCTGAAACGCGGGGCTTGCATCATTCTGCCGTATCTGCGATAATAGCGATAACGATTTAAAGCTTCGGGAAGGAAAACGGCATGACAAAACGAATTTGCGTCGGCATTTTGGCCCATGTCGACGCGGGGAAAACGACTCTCTCCGAGGGCCTTTTATATGCCGCCGGCGCGCTGCGCACGCTCGGGCGGGTCGACCACGGCGATGCTTTTCTGGATACGGAGGCACTCGAGCGCGAGCGCGGCATCACCATATTTTCCAAGCAGGCGGTGCTGGAGTGCGGCGAGACGCATATCACGCTTCTCGATACCCCTGGTCATGTCGACTTCTCCGCCGAGATGGAGCGAACGCTTCAGATACTCGATTATGCCGTGCTCGTCATCAGCGGAACGGACGGCGTGCAGGGACATACGCGCACGCTCTGGCGGCTGCTGGAGCGTTACGGCGTACCGACGTTTCTATTTGTCAACAAAATGGATCTTGCGGGGGCGGACCGCGCGGCGCTGGCAGAGAGTCTGCAAAAGAGCTTCGGCGCGTGTGTCGATTTCGGTGCCGAGCCGTCCGAACGCGACGAGGCCGCCGCATTGACCGACGAGACGGCGCTTGAGGAGCTTCTGGCGCACGGCGCGTTGAGCGACGACACGCTCTCCTCGCTCATCCGCGCACGGAAGATATTTCCGTGCCGGTTTGGCTCGGCGCTGAAGAACGAGGGCATGGCGGAATTCCTGAAGCTGCTCGTGCGCTTCACGCGCGAGGGCGCGCACGGCGCGGAATTTGGCGCGCGGGTATTCAAGATCTCCCGCGATGCACAGGGAACAAGACTTACCCACCTGAAAGTCACCGGCGGCACGCTGCGGGCGAAAATGCAGCTTGCATGCGGCAAGGCGGATCAGCTCAGGCTGTACTCGGGGGCGAAGTTCCGCCCACTCGACGCGGCCTGCGCCGGAGAGGTTGTGGCTGTTACCGGTCTTGCGGACACCTATCCGGGTCAGGGACTGGGCGCGGAGGCGGACGGCGAAAAGCCGGTGCTGCAAAGCGTCCTGACCTACCGCATCCTTTTGCCGGACGGCACGGATGCGCACACAGTCCTGCCGAAGCTGCGCGAGCTGGAGGACGAGGATCCGATGCTCCGCATCGTCTGGGAGGAAGCAATGGGCGAGCTGCACGCCGAGCTGATGGGCGAGGTGCAGCTGGAGATCTTGCAGCGGCTCATTGCCGACCGCTTCGGCCTTTCCGTCACATTTGGCGAGGGCGGCATCGTTTATCAGGAAACCATTGCCGATACGGTCGAGGGCGTGGGCCATTTCGAGCCGCTGCGCCACTACGCGGAGGTGCATCTGCTCCTTGAACCGGCTCCGCGCGGCAGCGGCGTACAGCTGGCCTCCGCCTGTCCGACGGACGAACTGGATCTGAACTGGCAGCGGCTGATCCTGACGCATCTGGCCGAGCGGGCGCATCCGGGCGTGCTCACCGGCAGCGCGCTGACCGACGTGAAGATCACACTGCTCGCCGGGCGCGCCCACCTCAAGCACACCGAGGGCGGCGACTTCCGGCAGGCGACCTACCGCGCCGTGCGGCAGGGGCTGATGCAGGCCGAGAGCGTGCTGCTCGAGCCGTTTTATGACTTCCGGCTGGAGCTGCCGCCGGAGTGCGTGGGACGCGCGATGACCGATCTTGCCGCGATGGGCGGCTCGACGGATGCGCCGGAGACCGTCGGGGAGGAAACCGTCCTCACCGGCTTTGCGCCGGTCGCGGGCCTGCGCAGCTATGCGCGCGAGGTCGCCGCCTATACCCGCGGGCGGGGACGGCTGAGCTGCACGCTGCGCGGCTATGAGCCCTGCGAGGACGCGGCGGCGGTCATTGCTGCTATTGGCTACGATCCGGAGCGGGACGCGGAAAACCCCACTGGATCGGTGTTCTGCGAGCATGGCGCGGGAGCCTATGTTCCGTGGAATGAGGTCAAGGCCCACGCGCATGTACCCTGCATTTTGCAGGAACGGCCCGCCGCGGAGGCGGAGAGCGCGCAAAAACGCGCCCGCGTGTCCGCAGGCTCTGCCGCCGAGGACAAGGAGCTGCTCGCCATATTTGAGAGCACCTACGGCAAGGTCGAACGCCGTGCCTTTGGGCCTAAGCGCGCGCCGGCGCGCACCTCGCTGGATGCAGAGCGTTACAGTATCAAAAACCAGAAGATGGGGCCGGAGTATCTGCTGGTCGACGGATACAACATCATCTTTGCGTGGGACGCGCTCAAGAAGCTGGCGGCTGAAGACATTGCCGCCGCGCGGGAAGCGCTTATCGGCATTCTGGCCAACTACCGCGGCTGGCGCAAGTGCGAACTGATCCTTGTATTCGACGCCTATAAGGTCAAGGGAAATCCCGGCTCGATCGAGAAGAAAAACGGCATCTACGTCGTTTATACCAAAGAGGCGCAGACGGCCGACAGCTACATTGAGCGCGCGACCTATGACCTCGGCAAAAACCACCGCGTCCGCGTCGCCACGTCGGACAATATGGAGCAGGTCATCATCCTCGGCCACGGCGCGCTGCGCATCTCCGCCCGCGCGTTTGAGGAGGAGGTCGTTGAAGCCGAGGGGCAGATCGGCGACCTCATCGCGCGCTGGAACACGCGTGACTTCGCGCTGCGGCGCGTGCGCTCGACGGCAAAGATTATTGAGATGAAAAAAGAGGAAAAGCCATAGGCTTTTCCTCTTTTTCATTTCTTTCTGAGTACATAGATGACGAACTCCAGTTCGGTCGAGAGTGTGTCGAGCCGCTCGAGGCGGGCAATGCCCTCGCGCGGAGAGTGCACGCCGTAGGGCGTCATGTGCAGCAGCGCCGCAATGTCGGCCTGCCCGGTGATCTCCGCCTGTGCGCGCACGATGCGCTTTTTAAGAATGGAGAATGACGGCGCGTCGGGCGGGGCTTCGTCGTTTTCGTAGGGCGCGTCGTAGAGGATCTCCTTCATCCCCATCAGGTGCCGCCGGCCGGGAACAACGGTCAGTAGCGTTCCATCCGCGCACATCACGCGGGAAAACTCCGCGTCGTGGAATGGGGCAAACAGGTGAATCGCCGTGCCGATAGAGCCGGCGGGCAGAGGAATGGAGGAAATGTTGGCAACAAAGCACTCCGCCACGCCACGCTTGGCGGCGAGCCGCACCATCTCCTTGGAAAGGTCGAAGGCGTAGACGGCATTGCCGTCCTTTTTCAAGGCGGAAGAATAGTAGCCCTCGCCGCAGCAGATATCCAGCGCGCTGCCGCCGCAGTGTGCCCTGACATAGGACGCGAGTGCATCCCGCAGCGGGGCAAAGTAGCCCTTTTCCAGAAAGGCGCGGCGGGAGAGCGCCATCTCTCGGCTGTCGCCGCTGGACGCGCCGGCTCTGCGCCGTCCCGCAAGCAGATTGAGATAGCCCTCTCTGGCATAATCAAAGGCGTGTCCGTTTTCACAGCGCGCCGTATTTCCTGTCCGGCGGAGCGGACTGCCGCACACCGGACAGAGAAGCAGATTCTGATCCATAATATAATCACCATCATCAGTATACACGTCTGTGCGCGGTTTCTCAAGCGCGATTTGCGGCGGAAGATGCGGAGAAAGGCCGTTGCCTTGCCCAGCATAATATGGTACAATAATACTATATCATAAAGCGCTGCCACGACGGCAGCCCCTACGGAAAAGACAGAGAGGAGAACGAGCATGGGACTTATCAAAGCGGCCTCCGGTGCGGCGGGCGGTGTGCTGGCTGACCAGTGGAAGGAATATTTTTACTGTGAGGCGATTCCCGAGAACATTCTTGCGACCAAGGGACACAAAAAGGTCACGGGCCGTTCAAGCAACTATAAGGGCGACGAGAACATCATCACGAGCGGCTCGGTGATCGCGGTGGCGGACGGCCAGTGCATGCTCATCGTCGAGCAGGGTAAGGTTGTGGAGGTCTGCGCCGAGCCGGGCGAGTTCGTCTATGACGCCTCCACCGAACCGAGCATCTTCTCCGGCAAGCTCGGCGAGAGCATTGGTAAGGTGTTCCGCAACGTCGGCAAGCGCTTCACCTTCGGCGGCGAAGCGCCCAAGGACCAGCGTGTGTACTATTTCAACACCAAGGAACTCATCGGTAATAAGTACGGCACGGCCTCGCCGGTGCCGTTCCGTGTGGTCGATCCGCGCGCGGGACTTGACATTGACGTGGGACTGCGCTGCTTCGGTGAGTACAGCTATCATATCGCCAATCCTCTGCTTTTCTATACGAACGTCTGCGGCAATGTCAGCGAGGACTATGACCGCTCCCGGCTTGAGAGCCAGATGCGCACGGAGCTCTTTACCGCGCTTCAGCCTGCATTTGCGAAGATCAGCGAAATGGGCATCCGCTACTCTGCGCTGCCCGGCCACACGGTCGAGCTGGCGGATGCGCTCAACGAAACGCTCAGCGCCAAGTGGCGCGATCTGCGCGGCATTGAGATCGTCTCATTCGGCGTTTCCTCGGTCACGGTGAACGAGGAGGATGAAAAGCTCATCAAGGAGATGCAGCGCAACGCGGCCTTCATGGACCCCACGCGCGCGGCGGCGCATCTTGCGGGCGCGACCGGCGACGCGATGAAAACGGCGGCGGCGAACCCCAACGGCGCGATGGGCGCGTTTATGGGCATGGGCATGGCCGGCAACATGACCGGCGGACAGATGAACGCCCTCTATCAGCAGGGCGCGCAGATGCAGCAGTCCGCACCTGCCGCGCAGGGCTGGGTCTGCTCCTGCGGCCAGACGGGCAACACCGGCAAGTTCTGCGCAAACTGCGGCAAGCCTGCGCCCGCTCCCGCGGGCAGCTGGACGTGCCGCTGCGGCGCGATCAACACCGGCAAGTTCTGCTCGGAGTGCGGCGCGCCCGCGCCTGTGGCGGAGTGGAAGTGTGAATGCGGTGCCGTGAACAAGGGAAAATTCTGCTCCGAGTGCGGCAAGCCCCGTCCGTGAACAGAGAAAGACCTGATGCGGAAACCTGCCATTATCAAACAAGCGGGTCTCTGCTCAGAACAAATGGGAGGGGAGTGTGATGCATGGCATCTGAGGTGACCAACTATAAATGCCCGGCCTGCACCGGCCCGCTGCGCTTTGACGGCGCGGCGGGACGGCTCCAGTGCGATTACTGCGGTACCAGCTATGACACGGCTGAGATCGAAAAGCTGTATGCGGAAAAGGAACGTGAGGCGGCTGAGGCTTTTGACAAGACGGAAGAAAAGAAAGCGGACAGCTGGACGGCGGCCTGCGGCGACGACTGGGGCGAGGGTGCCGGCCGACTCAAGGTGTATACCTGCCCGAGCTGCGGCGCGCAGCTCATCTGCGACGAGACGACCAGTGCGGCGTCCTGCCCTTACTGCGGCAACAACACCATTGTGCCCGGGCAGTTCAGCGGGGCGCTGAAGCCGGATTACGTCCTGCCGTTCCGGCTGGATAAGGAGGCCGCCGTGGCCGCGCTGCGGAAGCACTACGGCGGGAAAAAGCTTCTGCCGCGCGCTTTTTCCGACGAGAACCACCTTCGGGAGGTCAAGGGCGTGTATGTGCCCTTCTGGCTCTACGACGGAACGGCGGAGGTGGACGTGTGGTGCCGCGGAACAATGCTCATGTACGGCAGAGAAGCACAAAGCAAAACAAGGATAGCCAGCCCTGCCACTATTCCGAAGTCAG
>JAXYYF010000055.1:0-23649 GCA_037419475.1 bacterium | reverse complement strand
ATGGACATGACCAGAGCCAGCACCAGCGCGAGTAACTTTTTCATAATGTGTTACTTTTTCCCCACGTTGACAGCCCCGCGCGCATGTTATATATTATAATGTATAGATAATGGGAAAGGAGGCGATTCGGTGCCGCGCGAATTTCATCAGCCGAATGCGCAGAAACTGCACGAATTTCTGCAAAAATATCCGCGGCGTCACGGCAGCCTTGCCGCGGCGCTCGCGTGGCTTGCGGGACTGCGGCGCGCGGAGATCGAAGCGCTGACGTGGGAGCAGATCGACCTTGAAAATGCCGTGCTCTCCGCCGCGGGGCGCACTGTGCCGCTGGACGCGGAGCTGGCCGGAATGCTCGCGCTCTCGCGGCGGGAATCGGGGCGCATGCTCGTCTCCGCACGCAGCGGAGAGCCATACCGCACGCAGGAGCTCTCGCGCATCCTGCGCCGCACGCTCGACGCGGCGGAGCAGCAGGGCGTGACCTTTGCCGATCTGCGCCTTGATTTCATCCGCCGTCAGCTCACGGAGCACGACCTGTCCTACGTTCTGCGCGTCTCAGGGCTGACGCTCGCGGCCTACCGCGGCACCGTCGCGCCGCTCTTCGGTGCGCCCGCCGCGCCGGAGGAGCCGGAGGCCGGCGGCGAGACGGACGAATACCTCCTCTGGCGCATTTTGCAGACCCGGCGCGGGACGGACGCGGGGCTGGCGCTTTGGCTGGCGTGGTATCCGCGCCTGTCGGCGCGCGAGATCGCGGCGCTGACGTGGGACGCGGTCGATCTGCGCGCGGGTGTGATCCGCCTGCCGGATCGGGAGGTTCCACTGACAAAGGCTGTGAGCGGCGTACTCGCCGAGGCCCGCGCGCGGCATGGGGAGGGTGCATACGTTATCGCCTCTCCCTCTGGCGCACCGGTGAGCGCGCAGCGCTTGAGCGTGATGCTGCGCGAGCTGCTCATCCGCGGCGGCATCGAGCACAAGACTCTGCGCACGCTGCTTGCCGATGCTTCACGGCGGCAGGACGAGGAGCGCCTGCTTGCCCTCGCCCGCAGGCGGGGGAGCGTCACGCTCCGCGCAGCAGCCGACGAGTTGGGCGCGCCGAAAAACTCGGCGCTCGTGCATCTGCGCGCGCTGTGCGCGCGCGGTGCGCTCGTACACATCAGCTCCGGCTACTACCCCGCCGGACAGGCTGTGCCGCCCGAGGAGCAGGAGCGGTTGGTGCTCGATTATGTGCGCACGATGGAGCGCGTCTACCTCAGCGACATCGCGCGTCTGCTGCATCTGGAGTCCCGCGCGGCGCGCACCGTGCTCGCGCGCATGGTCAGAGAGGGAAAATTACAGCTTGACCGCGGCAGAAAGCACTATCTGCTTCCGGTGAGCGGGCAGTGATCCATAATGGCGTATTTTATAAATAATTCAAAGAGTAAAAATGATACATTTTTACTCTTATGTTAAAGGACGCTCCAAAGGCTTGAAAAAGCGCGAAGGGTGGAGTATCTTTAGCGTAGCAAATGAGGATGGACGAGGCAGGTTCCCGGTTCAGTTACGGGAACGGCATGCCACGGTAAGTGGATCGAGAAATGCCAAGGCTCTCCAAGTTTGCTGAACATCCGCTTCAAGCGGAAATTTTAGAAAGGAGAGTAACACATTATGAAAAAGTTACTCGCGCTGGTGCTGGCTCTGGTCATGTCCATGTCCCTCGTCACCATCAGCAACGCAGCGTACGCTGACGATGCGGACGTCGACTATTCCGAAGCTGTCGAAGTCCTCTCCAAGGTCGGCGTGTTCGCCGGCGGCGACGGCAACAAGTTCAACCCCAAGGACGAACTGACCCGTGAGCAGGCCGCCAAGATCATCGCTTACCTCGACCTCGGCGAGAAGACCGCTGAGGGTCTGGTCGGCGGCAAGACCTTCACCGACGTTCCCGCTTCCCGCTGGTCCGCCGGCTACATCGCCTACTGCGCCCAGTCCGGCTACGTTTCCGGCATTGGCAACGGCAAGTTTGACCCCCAGGGCAAGCTGACCGGCCTGCAGTTTGCGAAGATGCTGCTCTGCGCGCTCGGTTATGATGCCACCAAGGAGACCCTCGAGGGTGCCGATTGGGCCATCAACACCGCCAAGCTCGCCTCCACCAACGATCTGTTCGACAAGATCTCCAAGAGAGGCACCGAGGTTCTCACCCGTGAAGAGGCCGCTCAGATGGCTCTCAACGCCCTGAAGGCTGACACCTACGAGTACGCCATCGAGGGCACCACCGTCAAGGGCGACGGCTTCGAGGTCATCACCGGCAGCTCCAAGGCTTCCAAGGTTGCGACCAAGAAGGACTATAACAACGACGGCGACAACATTCAGCAGCTCACCGAGAAGCTCTACGGCGAGGATCTGAAGGCCAAGACCGTCAACCAGCGCGACAAGTTCGGCCGTCCCGCCACCGTGTGGACCTACAAGGCTGAGGAGATCGGCAAGTTCGCTGATTCCGCTGACTACAGCTTCAATGCCAAGGTCACCGAGAAGGTCCTCTACAACACCGTCGGCAAGACTGTTGTTGACGATCTGAAGGATACTTCCTCCGCCAAGGACGGCGCTCGCCTGACCGTCACCATCGACGGCAAGGATGAGGCCAGCAGCGTTGAGGGCAATGATGTTGCGCAGTATATCGACAAGAACTCCACCAAGAAGATGGGCAACACCGGCAACGGCACCCTCACCGAGGTTTATGTTGACGACGATACCAATGCGGTCACCGTTGTTATCATCAACACCTACGTGATGCAGGCCACTGGCGATTACAACGCCAAGAAGGAAGAGCTCAAGGTCGACTTCCCCGAGAAGGATACCGGCGTTACCCTCAAGTCCGGCGAGAAGACCCTCTCCGTTGATGACTTCGCTGCCATCACCGGCCTGAAGGAGGACGATTACGTTCTCGTCACCGTCGCTGACGGCGAGATCCAGACCGTCGTTCCCGCCACCACCGTCACCGGCAAGGTCACCGCTTACTCCACCGGCAACGATGTGACCATCGGCGGCACCACCTACAAGTATTCCAACAAGGTCAACGACTCCGACACTCACGGCAAGGCCGTTCCCTTCGCTGTCGGCGATGAGTCCACTGTTGTTCTCGACGCCAACGGCTTCATCATCTATGTCGACGAGGCGAAGGCTTCCTCCAACGATTACCTCTTCGGTATGAAGATCAACCAGAAGGGCGACTTCGACGATGACATCATCATCGACGCTGTCTTCACCGACGGCACCCGCAAGACCATCACCGTCAAGGACGGCGATGACCTCTACAATGCTTACAAGAGTGGTAAGGATACTCTGAACAAGTGGTTCTCCTACTCCGAGAAGAAGTCCGGCAAGTATGAGCTGACCGCTGTTGATGCCAAGGAGTACACTTCCGCTACCGTCAGCACTTCCACCAGCGGCGTTGTCACTCTGATCGAGAACGGCAAGACTGCCATCGGCGGGACCACCTACAAGGCCAACAAGGCTACCACCTTCGTCCTTTACGATGACGGCGATGTGACCGTTTACGAGGGCATCTCCAAGGTTCCCACCATCAAGACCAGCGCCAAGGCCTCCAGCCTGACTGCTTTCATCAAGCTGGACGGCAACTATGCCGAGTACGTCTTTGTTGATGTGACCAACGCTTCCACCAAGGGCTCCAGCAAGTCTAACTCCGATGTTGTTTACCTGCTCGACTTCGACCGCACCGGCACCGACGCTGATGATAACACCTATTATCAGTTCAACGCCATCGTCAACGGCGAGCAGACCAAGGTCAAGCTGGACGACAGCGAGAACTACAGGACCAACGCTTCCAAGTACGAGTACAAGCTGATCGACGATCTGGTTTATGATACCGAGACCGGCTACATCTCCGACCTGAGCGTGTCCGACCTCGCTACCAACGACGGCGACGACTATGTTACCGGCAGCCTGACCGGCAAGGTCACCTACAGCGACGGCGTTGTGAGCTTCGTGCCCACCAACGCTCTGGCTGACAAGTACAGCATCTATCTCATTGCTGCCGAGAATACCGGCATCAACGAGAACGATAACGACTACAGCGTCAGCACCGTGACCGGCTCCGGCCTCGAGTCCGAGTGCAAGGGCTACACCATCACCGAGGGCAGCTACTTCGGCGTTCTGGTCGACGACGAGATCACCGAGCTGTATGTCTACGTTGCCAAGACCAGCAAGTAATTGCCTGTCTGCGCAGAACGTAACGCTTGAATAAGCAAAAAGGAAGCTCCCCAATGGGGAGCTTCCTTTTTGTCTTTTTCCGCCCTTCCCCCGCCGCACGGCGTTTTCCCTTCTTTCCCCCCCCTCTCCCGCTCTCCGCCTTCTCCCCTGCCGCGTTGACAGTGGGCGCGCGCATGTGCTATATTTGTGCTGTAAAGGCAGTCATTTCGCGTTTTTGCCCGGCGCGGGCGCACCGAACATGGCAAAAACATCCTGCTGCAAAGAGAGAAAAGGAGGCGGCGGACATGACGGCAGACGAAACCCTGTACCGTCGCTATCTCGACGGCGACGACGACGCGCTCGGCGCACTCATGGAGCGCCACGGCGACCGCCTGACGCTCTATCTCGACGGCTACCTGCACGATATCCATGAAGCCGAAGACCTGATGATCGAGGTCTTTGCCTACCTCATCGCCAAAAAGCCGCGCATCCGCGACGGCGGCTTCCGCGCCTACCTCTACCAGTCGGCGCGGCACATGGCGCTGCGGACGCTTGCCAAACAGCGTGAGCGCTCGTGCTTCTCGCTCGATGCGCTGACGCAGGAGCCGGAGGCGCGGGAGCTGGTCGAGGAGCTGGCGGAGACGAACGAGCGCGCGCAGACGCTGCGCGCGTGCATGGCGGAGCTGCACGCGGACTACCGCGAGGCGCTGTTTCTCGTCTATTTCGAGGGTCTGAGCCACGCGGAGACCGCCGCCGTCATGGGACGGCGGGAAAAGCAGGTCGCGGATCTCGTTTACCGCGGAAAAAACGCGCTGCGCAAGCGCCTGGAACAGGAGGGGATCACTTATGCGTACAACGGATGAACGCCTTGCCGCGGCAATGCACCGTGCGGAGGAAATTAAGCGGCAGGAGCGCCGCCGGCGCGGAGCGATTGCCGTTCTCGCCTGTTCTGCGGCCTGTCTGGCGATGATTTTTGCCCTCGCGCTTGCCATGCCGTCCATCGCGGCGCGCCTTTCCGGCGCGGAATACGGCGTCGGCCTGACGGCAAGCATGTTCAGCGGCGAGAGCCTCGGGTATCTCGTCATCGGCCTGCTCGCCTTTGCGCTGGGCGTTTGCGTGACGGTGCTGTGCGTCCGCCTTCGCCGCCATGAGCGCAAGGAAGAGAGCGAGGAGCCGCGCGATGCTTGAATTCTGGGATTACCTCGTGCAGTTCCTCGTCACGGCCTGCGGCTTCTGCGCCGCGCTGCGCCGGTATTTTCAAAGCCGCCGCCAGCCGTGGTTCCTGCTCGCCTGTTTTTACGGCACCTTTGCCCTCGGCACGCTCTACTGGACGCTCCACCTTGCCCTGCGGCAGGAAACGCCGCAGATCTTCTACGTCTCCGACCTCGCGTGGATCGCAAGCTTCGTCTTTCTCTCCGCGCTCACGCTCACGCTGCCCTCTGCGGCGGAACGCCGCTTCCGCACGAGGCTGTGCCTCCTCGTCCCCGCACTCGGCCTGCCCCAGTTTGCGTTCTACGTCATGCTCGGGGACGTCCTCTCCAACGTCCTCATGTGCGGCATGACGATGCTGGCGGCATGGTGCGCCGTGCGCGGACTTGTTTGGGCGAAAAAAAGCGGCGATGCGCGCCTGTGCCGCTTCCATCAAGCCGTCCTCGGCTTCACGGCGCTGGAGTACGCGCTCTGGACGTCGTCGTGCTTTTGGGTGAGCGACACGCTCACCAATCCCTATTTCTGGTTCGATTTTCTGCTCTCCGCCGTGCTTGCGCTGTTCCTGCCCACACTGGGAAAGGCGGTGGACGCATGACCTACATTGAAAATATTTTCGTCTGCATGGCCGCGCCGCTCGCGGTGACACTGCTCTTTCTCCCGCGCAGAAGCCGCCCCGCTCTGCTCTTCTGTCTTGCGGGCATGCTCTCGTGCCTGCTCTCGGCCTATCTCAACACGTTTTTCGCCCGCTATTACGGCGCGGACGCCGTCAACGCCGCCACACAGGTCGCACCGGTGGTGGAGGAGATCATGAAGCTCCTGCCGCTGCTGTTCTACCTCGCCGTGTTCGAGCCGTCCGCCTCCCGCTTCCGGCTCGCCGCCGTCGTGCTGGCCGCCAGCTTCGCCACGTTTGAAAACGTCTGCTACCTCACGCAGAATGGTGCCGGACAGTTCACGTACCTGCTCATCCGCGGCTTCGGCACGGGCGCCATGCATGTCGTCTGCGGCAGCGTTTACGGCAGCGCCCTGCGCCCCGTGTGGCAGAGCCGCGCGCTGCGCGCGGCCTGCCTGTTCGGTCTTTTGTGCGTTGCCATCATCTACCACGCGATCTACAATCTGCTCATCAGCGCCCCCGGCGCGCCGCAGCTGACCGCGTACTTCATCCCCCTGCTCACCGCGCTCGCACTCGCCGCGTTTGAGCGGCGCACGGCGGACGAACCAAACCGGTAACCCGCAAAAAAGAAGCGGCAGGCCAATGGCCTGCCGCTTTTTCGCGTCTGCTGTGCGGTTTTATTTTTCCTGATACGCGCGGAAGAGGAACGTCACGATCTGCGCGCGCGTGCAGCCCTCGTCGGGGGCGAACAACCCATCGCCGACGCCGTTGGTCACGCCGCTTTCGACCGCCCACGCGATCGCATCGGAGTACCACTGGCCGCCCTTCACGTCGGTAAAGCCCGCGCCGCCCTCGGCCGCCGCGCCGAGCGCACGGCAGAGGAACGTCACTGTCTGAGCGCGCGTGCAGACCGCATCGGGCTCAAAGCTCTCCGCCGCGGTACCGGTGGTGATGCCGTTCTCCACAGCCCACGCCACCGCCTTGGCGTAGAACTTCGACGCGCCCACATCGGCAAAGCCGCTCAGCTCCTTCGGCTCGGGAGAGCCCGCCGCACGCCATAGGAACGTCACGATCTGGCCGCGCGTACAGCCCTCGTCGGGGGCGAACAGGCCGTTTCCGACACCGTTCGTGATGCCCTGTCCGACCGCCCACGTGATCGCGTCCGTGTACCACTTGCCCGCCTTCACATCGGTGAAGTCCGGCGCACTCTTCGTGAACGAGGCTTCGACCGTCACCGCGCCCGCAGGCATGGTAAAGCTGTACTTTCCGCCGCCGAGCGCCTTTACCGCAAGCGCATTGCCCTTGCTGTCTCTGACCGTCACGCTGCCGATAACATAGCCGCTCTCAGGCGTCACGGTAATGGTCACGGTGTCGCCCGCCGAAGCGTTCTTCACGCTCGTCACGCTGCCGCCCGTGCTCTGCGCGGGCGTGCCGACCGGATAGGTCGCCGCGGAGCCGCCTCTGCCGCCGCCTCCGCCGCCCGGCGTGGAATCATTCGCGCGGACCGTCAGCGTGCCGCTGACCGTCTGCACGGTGTAGAGCGCCGTATCCGCGCTCACCGCGCAGACCACGATGTCATAGCTGCCCGCCGCCGAGGTGTCGGGCGTGACCGGCGCACCGTCCTTATAATACGCCATCGTGAGCGAGAGCGCGTCGCCGTCGACCAGACCGCTCACGCTGTAATCCGTGCCGCGCACGGGATTCGTCAGGTCGGGTGCAGCCGCGCCGACCTTCACCGCGCGGTCAGCCGCACGGATGACCAGCCCGGCCTTCTCAATGACGAAGGAGAGGAAGCCGCTGCCGGTATAGTCGGGGTTGTCGCTCTTCACGCTTGCCGCGAGCCGGTAGCTGCCCGGCTTCACCGGCGCGGTGTCGCGTTCGATAACATAGGTGTCATCGCCGGCGCTGTAGACCTCGAACCACTGGTAGTCGAAGCCGTCCGCGCCGATCTCCGCCGCACTGGCCTCGCCGCTGCGGCTGACTGCCGTGCCGTCGTAGGCCTTGCCCGCGCCCGCGACCGTCAGGCCGCTCAGATCGATGGCCACACCGCTCTTCGCCGCGGCCGTGACCGGAAGAATGATGCTGTAGGTCTCATAGTTGCCGCTCTCGACTGTCACGGTGATCGTGCCGCGCGTACCCTCATCCATCGGCTGCGCCATGAAATTCAGGGTGACGCGGCCCTCGCCGTCCGCGCTGATCACGCCGTCGGAGAGAAATGCTCTGTTGTCCGCGCTCTGGGCCGACACGCGCCAGCCCTCCACCAGCGCCGATGTAATGTCCACGCTGTAGCTCTGCTCAGTCTGCACGCGGCTGTTGTCGCGCACAGCATACTCTGCAAGCGTCACATTGCCGCGTACCGCCTTGGCCACCGTGAGATCCATGATGTTGGAATCCACGCGCGCGCCGCTGTCCGGCACCCGCACGCCGAGACGGTAGCTGCCCGCGTCGGCCTTTGCCGCGCCGTTGACCGCGTAAACACGCAGCGTATACGCGCTGCCGCCCGCGCTCGCAAGCTCGGTGCGCAGACCCGCCGGCGCGGCGGTCTCCGCGCCGTTTTCATCGTACCACACCACGGCCGGCTCGCCCGCGTCGGTGAAGCCGGTCAGGCGCAGGCCGTAGACCATCGCCTCCGCGCTGCCGTAGGTCAGGCTGCCGCTCTGCCTGCTCAGGATCGCCATGGCGGGATAGCTCACATGCACATACTTGCAGTCCGCCAGCTCGCCCGCGGTCTTTTCCGCCGCGTTCGCCGCGTCCTCACCGCCGAGGATAACCGCGTAGTCACCCACGATCAGCGCGCCGGAGAGCGCCTTGCCCGCGCCCTCTGCGGTCAGGATGCAGCCGGTCTCGACCCTGAGCATGCTGTCCGCCTTCACGGCGCACTCCTCATGCGCCGCACCGCTCTTCGCGCTCAGTTCCGAGCCGTCCTCCAGAAGAATACTGCCCCCGGCCTTTACGCCGAAGCTGCAGGTCGTCGCGCCGCCGCTGACCGCTGTGATCTGCGCGCCGCCCTGAACGACCATGTTGAAGGTGGAAATGGCCGTGCTGATGCTCGGGTTCGTGCCGTCCGCGCGGACGGAAACGCTCAGCGCGCCGCCGTATTCCACGCTCAGGCCGTTATCCGCCCGAAGGACCTCGACCGTGCCGCCGTCGATGCCGCTGGCGGTCAGGCGGTTGTCGCCCACCAGTGCCAGACACAGCGCGTCGGTGCCGTTATACTTCAGGGCGTTCTCGCCCTTCACGTCGAACGTCGCGCCGTCGAGCGTGAGCACGCTGCCGTTCCAGCTCCAGCCCTGCTCCGCATTGGCCACGCCCGCAGTATCCTCACTGCCGGCAAACAGGTGATCCAGCGCCTGCGTGCGCACGGTCTTTCCGCCGCGCGTCCACTTGGCGTAATACCGCGCGCCGTCTGCCGCCTCGCCGGTGAGCTTCGCGCCCGCACCGTCGATGTCGGTGTACCAGCCCGCAAATTCATAGCCCTGCGCACTCGCGTAGGCGCTCGAGGCCGTCGTGTAGGAAGCGTAGTTCGTCTCGTCGATGCTGCCGCCGAAGCGGTCGTCAAACACCGCATGCTCCGCGACGGTCAGCTTGCCGGGAACGTAGGTGATATTGTAATCGTCCGTTACCTCAATGCCCTGCGCGTCCAGAATCGTCATGCCGCCGATCAGGATTTTCGTCTCTCCGGCAGCGTTCATATCCGGCGTGGTCTCATACCGCATGCTCGCGGCCTGACCGACCGTATCGCCGCCGGAGAGCGTACCCTCGACTGTCGGCGCACCCAGCGCCGGAGCCGCATCGCCCACATAGGCGCGCAGCATCGGCGCGCGCACGGTCAGCGCACGCTGAGCGACCGCCGCCTCCAGTGTCAGCGAGCCCGCGCAGTCCGCCGTGTCCACCGCGAGCACATAGCGGTACTCGCCCGCGTGCTTCGTTTCGTCCGGACGAACCTCCGTGAAGCTGCCGTCGGAGTTCTTTCGCTCCCACTTCGCCGTAACGTCCACATTGTCAAGCACCGTGCCGCCGGTGCTCTTGACCGCCGGTGTGCCGCTGACCGCCAGCGGCGTTCCGTCGTAGGTCTTTCCGTTCAGGCTCACGCCATCGATGGTCACGGCGGCCTTGACGACCTTGACCGTGACGGTGTTGGAAATGCTCTCGCCGCTCTTCACGCGCAGCGTGTAGCTGCCGACCGCCGCCGACGCACCGGCGTTGACCGTCAGCGTGCCGCTCAAAGCCTCCGGCGCACTCAGCACCGCGCTCAGGCCGTTCGGCGCGTCCGCGGTCCAGTTCTCGCCGTTCTGCCACTCCACGTGCATCGCCTCGCCGGGCGCGCGGTCAACCGTGACGCCGAGCTCCCAGCTCTTCGCCGTGCCGTACGCCGCGTCGCCCTCCGGCGCGCCCACCGTGATGACCGGCAGGAAGCTGATGCGGGCATACTTGTAATCCGCACTCAGCGCACTGCTGACGCTGCCGCGCTTTGCCGCCGTGTCGGCGCTCTCTCCGGCGTAGGCCGTCGCGCCGTCGGCAGTGATTCTTTTGGTGCGGATGGCCTGTGTGCCGCCCTGCGCGGTCAGGGACGTGCCGTTCGCCATGGTGATTTTGCCGCTGTCAAGCAAGCGCACGCCATAGCTCTCGCCGCTCGCCGCCTCGGTGACGGCCGTGACCTGTGCGCCCTCCTCGATTGAGAACAGATACGTCGAGCGGAGCGCATAGCTGCTCGTCGCGTCCGCGCAGCCGACGATCAGAATGGTCAGGCTGCCGCTGCCCTTGACGATCAGGTCGTTGGTCGAGATGCCGCGCACGTTGCCGCTCTCGCCGTCAGCGCGCAGGATCAGGCGGTTGTCGCCCTGAATCTCGATGGTAATATTTTTTTCGATCATCAGATTCGCTATCCGCTGTCCGCGCGCGTCCATGGTCGTGTTCTCGAGCTTGAGCAGCGCGTTCCCATCCTCATAATACGAATTCGGAATCCACTCCCAGCCCTGTTCGCTTACGTAATCGGACGCCGTGCTTTTAAGGTCGAACACCTCCGTGCGCACGGTATTGCCATTGCGCGTCCATTTGGCGTAATACTGCACGCCTTCGACCGCGTCGCCCTCAAGCTTCGTGCCGTTGTTGATGTAGGTTATCACGCCGTCGATGCAGGTGTACCAGCCCGCAAAGGTGTAGCCCTGACTGTTGGCATACTCGTTCGGCGTGCTCTCCGCGGTGTACTGCTTGTAGTTCGTCTCGTCGACCACGCCGCCGAAGCGGTCGTCAAAGTGGGAAACGCAGTCCGCCGAGAGCGTCAGATACTTCGCCGTATTGGCCAGCTTGTTGCACTTATAATACCGGTCTTTCGTGCTGTGCGTGACCGCCTCAAGCGCATCTCCGGCCTTCCCTGCGCCCTGAATGTCCATCGTTACGCCGCTGTTGGCGCGCGTGACCGCGTCGCCGACGTAGGCGGGATCGTTCCCAGACTTCAGACCGCTCCAGAGATCCACCGTGCCGCGGTACATCACAAGCCCGCCGTTGCCGAGCTGCATGGCTTTGCCGTTCCAGCTGCTCAGCGCCAGCTTCGTCTCCTTTGCCGCCGCCTTGACGGTCACATTGCCCGCGCCGGAGGACACAAGTGCGATGCCGTAGTAGGACAGGTTTCGGATGCCGCTGTTGCCCTTGACCACGACGGTGCTGCCCGCGGGCAGCGTCACGCCGCCGTAATTGCCGATGATGTACGCGCCGTCGAGCGTCAGCGTATTGGTCTGTCTGTCCCAGCTGATGCCGTACTCGTTCAGCGTCTTGTACCAATTGCTGTCAAACGTGATGCTGAATGGATAGACCGTCTTGCCCGAAGCCGTCACCGTCCACTTGGCGTAATACGTGTTGTCCGCCGCAAGATCCTTTGCGTCAGCCGCGGCAGGCTTCTTGTAGTCCACATCGTAGAAGAAGCCCGCGAACGTCACGTCCGCGCCGCCATAGCCGCCGAAATACTCGTTCTTGACCGTGTCCGTATTCCACGCCGCGACCGTTTGCGCCGCGCCGTCGCCCACCGCGCAGATCTTCGCATGGTTGCCGACGCGGACAAAGCCCGCGTTCGCCGTGAGCGCATCCGCGAACGTGCCCTCATGGCGCGTTTCGCCGATGCCCGCGGCATAGATCACCGGACAGTCATAGTTGCTGTGGAAGCTCACGTTGTCCGTCTTTTTCACCGCCGCGCCGCTGCCGGCATAGGCGCAGAACGGCCCCGCACTGTTGCTGGCAAGCCGCAGCCTAACATCCCCGCTCACCGGCGCAAAGTTCACGCCGCACGTCCGGCCCGCGCCGGTGATGCTGCCGTAATTTGTTTCAAAGCCCTCGGTGAACACCACGCCCTCGCCGTTCGCGCTGTAGCCGGTGATCTGCGCCGACGTCGCCCACGTGTCGTTGCCCATTTCAAATTTTCCGACCTGCGCACCCGCGCCGCTGCCGGTGTTGGCAGCGATGACCGTGCCGTTGGCCGAAATGCCGCCGGTGAACGCCGCATCGCTGCCATTGCCGCGCGCGACCACCGTGCTGATGCTGGTATTCCACCCATACGAGGGCTTTTCCACCGCACCGGCGAGCTTCACACCCGCGCCGTTCGCGCTCGACGCGGCTACCAGATTGCCGTTCAGGCCGCCGCTCGTTGTCTCGACCGCCGTGCCGTTCTTCGCTTCCACCGCCAGTATGCTGGACTTGCCGCCGGTGACCGACCCGCCCTTGACGGAGCCCGCCACGTAGACGTCTCCGCCCACTCTTACGGTCCCCGAGGTATTCACATCGCCCGCCACATAGGCGCCGTCCGCCAGAGAAACAGTGCTATCACTTGCCAGCCTGGAAGCGTCCACGTAGTTCGTTGCGATGATTTTGGCGTCGCTCAGCGCCGTCACCGTCTTGCCGGTTTTGTCCATCTTCTTCAGGCTGCCGCCGACGGTGACGTTCGCCTCGCTCACCCTATCGGCAGCGCCGCCGAAAACGGTCACGCCGCCGGTGATGCTGAACTTGATCGGGGCGCGCGAATTGGTAAGTAGATGTGTGCCGATATTGACCACGCCGCCGCTGATGGTAAAGGTCGTGCCATCGCGCACACCATCCGGCGAACCGAGCGCATAGGTCGTTTTCAGATAGCCGCCGCTGATCTTACCGCCGCGCATGTAAACACGTTCGGCCCGCACATAGCCGCCGGTCTGTTCATAGCAGCCGCAGAGGTTCGTTGCACCGATGCCGTCGCTGAGCTCCACATAGCCGCCCTTGACAGTCAGAAGGCCGTCATAGTAGTCATCGTTCTTCTCATTTCTGCTCTGGGTGCTCGCGGCGTACATGCCATAGGCCTTGATGTAGCCGCTCTCGACCGTCAGTCGGCCCGCGTAGTTCCAGACAGCAGTGCCGGCTTCGATATTTTTCTCCACATCCAGCATGCCGGTGCCCTTGATCGTCAGGCCGGCTTTCACCGTGCTCACAAAGCCGACCTGATTGTAGCCCGACACCACGATCGTGACGTCCTTCGGGCTTGAGTCGTTGAATTTGATGCCTCCCGGCGCGTACACGCCGTTGAGCGCCAGCGTGCCGTTGCTCCATGTCCAGCCCGGGCCCGTCGCGTCCTGCCGGCCCACCTCGATGCTCGGCCCGCTCTCCGCCGCCTCCGCCGTCGTGCCGACAGCGGGCAGCAGAGAAAAGAGCATGACCAGCGTCATGAAAAGGCTTAACACTCTTTGTGTCCAACCCTTCCGGTTGGACACACGCCCATGGGCGTGCCCTGATCGTACCATTTCCTTGTTCCTCCTTCGCTCTTCTCTGTTTTTTTTGGCGCTCTCCGCCCCAATAACGCGGTCATCATACCACCGATTCGACAGGATGGAACAAAATTTGCCTGAAATGTATGTTTTTTCGCCCTGAACTGCATCTTCCTCCATGCTCCCGCCCCATGCGAGTGCGCGCGGCGTTCAGATGACATTAACCCTCCCACTTCCCTCTTGACTTTTTGCCGCGATGATGTCATAATATTTTTCATAAAATGACATCATAATGTCAAACCTCGTCGAATTTCGGGGCTGACTGTACCAAAGGGGGAATTTCCGTGGAGGAAGCCAAGGTCAAGATGCTCGTCTACGCCACGCCGGACGAGCGGCGGCGCATCAAGCTGGCCGCGACAAAGCTGGGCATGAGCATGACGCAGTTCATGCTCGACACGATCATGGAGCAGGTCGAAAGCGTGGAGGAGATCGAGCGGAAGGGGGCGGAGAGCAAGTGAAGACCATCGCCATCATGAACCAGAAGGGCGGCACGGGCAAGACGACCTCCGCCATCAACCTCGCCGGTGAGCTGGTGCGCCGCGGCAAGCGCGTGCTCATCATGGACATGGACACGCAGGGCAACGCCACAAGCAACCTTGAGCTCACCGACGTGCCCGCCGTCACGCTCGCGGACATCATCTGCGACAAGGATCACCGCATCCCCGACGCGATCTGCCATACGAGCGTGGAAAACCTCGACGTCATCCGCGGCGGCGCGCTGCTCGCCCCCGCGCTCACCGCCATGCAGGAGCTGCCCTTCGGCCGCGACATGACGCTCCGCCGCCTGCTGCCTCAGATCCCGCAGGACTACGACTTCGTGTTCTTCGACTGCTCGCCCTCGCTCGAATCGCTCTTCAACATCAATGTGCTCGTCGCCGTGCAGTACATTCTCATTCCCATCAAGGTCGATAAAAACTCCATCGAGGGCTACAATGTCATGCTTGAAACCGTGCAGAACGTGCGCGAGCTGGTCAACCCCGACATCCGCGTGCTCGGCATCTTCATGACCGCCGTGGAGTCCGGCTCCACGCTCGATAAGGAGATGATCGCCCAGTTCCCACAGATGCTGCCCGACCTTGCATTCCGCAGCTACATCCGCAAGAACATCGACGTGAAGAAGGCGCCGCTGGCGCTCCAGCCGCTGTGCTTCTTCTCCCCCCGCTGCGCCGCGACGGCGGACTACGCCGCGCTGTGCGACGAAATGCTGGAAAGAATGGAGGGCTGACAGATGGCGAGCAGGAAATCTCCGTCCATTTTCGGGACGCTGCAAAAGACCACCGAGGCCGCCAGCGCCGTCAACGGCGAGTTTGTCCGCCAGCTGCGCGTTTCTGACCTCGTGGACAACCCCATGAACCGCTTCTCCATGGCCGAGGACGAGCAGTTCCTCTCCACCGTCGAGAGCGTGAAGAAGGACGGCTTCCTCGACGATATCATCGTCACGCCCGCGGAAACGGAGGGCAAATACCGCATCGTCAGCGGACACCGCCGCGTCGCCGCCGCGAAAAGGCTCGGCAAGACGACGGTTCCGTGCAAGGTGCGCCACTATGAGGACTCCCTTGCCGAGCTGCGCGCGCTCATGGGCGCGAACCTGCACCGGCGCAATCTTTCGCCCTTCGACATGGCCCGCCAGCTCGAAACGCTGCGCGAGGTGCTCAGAAGCGAGAATAAGCTGCCCGCAAATGTCAAGGAACAGTCCACCCTCATGGCCGAGCAGACCGACCTCTCGCGCGCGACGGTCGAGCGCTATTTAGACCTTCTAAACCTCGACGACACGCTCACCGCGTGGGCCGAGAGCGGCAGGATGACCATGACCGACGCCTACGAGCTGGCCCGTAAGAGCAATTCCCACCTCTACCCCGCCGTCGAGGAGTTCGTTTCCCGCGCGGGTGCGGTCGAGGACTTCCCCGCCCTCGTGCATCGCGCTATCGCCTACGCGAAGGCCGCCGAGCTTCCCCCCGCGCCGCCCAAGGCCGCGCCGAACGCGCTCAAAAGCGTCGATTCCTTCGGCCGCGCCATCCGCCGCTCGACCGCGCAGCTGCGCACGCTGAGCCTTGACGAGGCGGACAAGGCCACGGCCAAGCGCAAGCTCGACACCTGCCTTGCAAACCTCGATGAGCTGCGCCGCACCGTCGAGGCCCTGAAAAACAGTCTGGAATAAATCCCAAACAGCAAAAGCAAGCGCGAACCGCGATGCGGTTCGCGCTTTTCTTATGCCTTTTTACTTGCGCAGTCTCCAGAGCAGCGTCACGATCTGCGCCCTTGTGCACGACTCCACGGGCATCAGGCGGCCTCCGGCCCCCTCAAGCACGCCCGCGTTGACCGCCCAGCCCATCGCGTCCGTGCAATAGGCGGGCAGCGTGTCGAAGTCGTCGAACTCGCGCACAGCCATGCCGCCCTGCGTCGTGTCCATCCCCTGTGCGCGGGCGAAGCGGCAGAGCAGTGTCACAGCCTGCGCGCGGTCGCACACCGCGTTGGGCGCGAAGAGCGCATCCGAGATGCCGTTGGTAATGCCATGTTCGACCGCCCACGCGGCCGCCTTGGCGTACCACGCGCCCTCGGAGACGTCGGCAAAGCCCGCCGTGCCGTTGGGCTCGGGCGAGCCCGCTGCGCGGTAGAGGAACGTCACGATCTGCGCGCGGGTGCATGTCTCATTCGGCGAGAAGTGCCGCGCGTCCGTTCCGGTGGTGATGCCGTTCTCGACCGCCCAGCGCACGGCCTCGAAGTACCACGCGCCGACCGGCACGTCGGCAAAGGGCGCGCGCAGCGCCGTACCCTCCTCGTCGCTGTCCGAAGAGGACGAGCCGCCCTCCGCCGTCCAGTGCGCCGTCACGGTCACATCGCCGTCGGGCATGCGGAACGCCGTCTCCGCCGAGGACGCGTCGCTGAGCGTCACGCCCTCCGCCGTCCAGCCGTCAAAACGGTATCCCGCGCGCGAACCGGCACGGACCGTCACCGTCTCGCCCGCCGCGTAATCGCCCGCGCCGGATGGAGCGGCATAGCTGCCGTTTACCGTGACGGTGTGCGCCGTCCGCCGCGCGATGAGCGCCAGCTGCGGCGCGGAGGCGTTCCCCGCCTCGTCCTGCGCGCAGAGGTAGAGCGATTCACTGCTGTCTCCCTCGTCCAGCGCGCCGGGAACGGTGAAGCGTCCGTCGCTTCCGGCATAGACGAACGCCGTCTCGCCGTAAAAGACCTTGCTGCCCGCGTCCGCCGTGCCGGTGACGGCATACGCGCCGGTAGTCTCATCGGCATAGAACACATCCGCCGAGAGCGTCAGCACAGGCGCCGTCTCGTCGCGGCTGACGAGCAGATACTTGCTCGTCACGTCCTTGCCCTTCGTTCCCTCCACGCGGAGCATCAGCGTGCCGGTGAAATCGGGGAGCGCAAAACGTCCCGCATCGTTCGCGTCCGCGGTCAGCGCCGTGTTCTTGTCCATGCGCGTGACGGCAAAGCCCTCCGCGCCCGCCGCCGACACGGTCAGGACATTGCTCCCGCCGCCGGCGAGGGCGTGATACACGCCGTTTTCATCCGCCTCACACGCCGTTTCGTTCACCGCCAGCGTCATCGCAAGCGGCGCATAGACAGGCAGATATTCCCCTCCCGAAGAGGTTTCGGGAGAATAATACTTCGCGCCGTCCTCGACCCGGTAGGCGCTCACGCCGACGCGGTAGGTCTCATCGGCCTTGAGGTTTTCCGCGCTCACAGACGAGACTTCACCCGACTCCGACACCTCCACGGCGTTTCCGCCCACGGTCAGCGCCATCCGGACACTGCGCGTATTTTTGTCAAGATCGTAGCCGAAGCCGGTGTCGACCCAGCCGCCGTTCTCCTTCTGATAGATGCGCACGCGGTAGCCGTCCGCGCCGTCCGCCGCGTCCCACGCGGCGGTCATCGTCTCGTTGCCCGACGCGGCAAGCGTGACCGACGCGGGCGCGCCGGGCTCTGCGGTGTTGCGGTAGTGAACCGCCGTGTCGAACGACCGGCTGTAGACCTGTACCAGCGCGCGCTCCGTCTCTCCATTGCCGTTGAGGTCAGCCTCCCGCTCCGTCATGAGGAACGAGGTGGGATAGTAGTCGCCTGTCGGGGCCAGCGTGCCGCTCGCGGGCAGCGTGACGGAAATATCATAGGGGGACTTCACGTCCCGCTCGTCCACGAGGTACGTTGCCGCACCCTCCTCCGTGCCCAGATAAGTGCGCAGGACGTAGGTGGCTCCCGTCTCGGGGTACTTCACCAGACCGTCAAGCTGATTGCCGTTCTGCGTCATCTCCAGCCGCTCAAAGGGGGCGGTGTGATCCTGCTCCCATGTGAACAGGAGCGTATCCTCGCCGTTCTGATACACGCCCTCGGTGCTGACATGGTACGTGCCGTTCCCGCCCGCGGGCAGGCGCAGCAGCGCGGTGCGGTGCCGCTCGCCATTGGCCCTGCTCATCATATCCGTCGCGGCATTGATCTCGTCAAGCCCCGCCGAGAGCGAGCCGTCATCGTTTACCCAGTGAACGTCCGCGCCGTTGACCTTCAGCACGGCCTTGACCTGCTCGGCCGTCACGCTCTCGTCAAAGGCGAGCAGGATATACGGCGTTTCCTCCGCGCCCATATTCTCCACCACGATGTCCGCCGAGGACACGTCCGCGCCGCGCCGCAGTGCGTAGAGCACCGGCGCACTCTGCACCACCGGCGTCACGCCGTGGTCGCTCCAGTTCCACTCGCCCAGCTTACCGAACCACTTCCTCTCAACACCCCAGCCGTCGCCCATGCGGAACTTGGTCTCCACGACCTTCGGCACGAGCACCCACAGCCGCGCGTCGACGATCCCCGCGTTCACACCCGCCATCGCGCCGAGGTAGATGTCGACGTTCTTAAACGCCTGCTTCATCCCCTCGCTGACGCTGACATTGCGGATGGGCACGGTCGTCTGGCCGCCGATGATAAGGTTGATGTCCGTCCCGCCAAGCTCCAGCCCGCTGATGTACGGAATGCCGATGTCCGGCACCCTCACCGTGCCCGTAACGATGCCGTTCGCACCCACGCCGAGATAAATTCTGTCCTTCGCCTTGTTCACGCCGCCGAACGCGCCGAGCGTCAGGCCGTTGTTGATCTCAAAGATGTTGAATTTCACGCTCGGCAGATTGAGCTTCATCTCCTCCGAGCCCGCGAAATAGACGCCCTCGTAGGTTTCGCCGTTATAATTGCGCTCCTGTCCGTCGAGGCGGAGCGTGTAGCCGAAGCTCTCCACGATCTGCAGCGCTCTGCTTGCGCCGACAAGGCCCACATCCGTCGCCTTGAGCGAGATCTCGCTCGGCCCGAGGACGATGCTGCCCGTGCCCTCGACGAGATGCAGGTACGTGCCGGTCAGCGCACCGCGCAGCTTGATGGGCGGAATGGCGAAATAGTCGCCCTTGACCGTCCTGGCCAGATCGCTGAAGCCCGCGCCGCCGCCGTTGAGCTGCCCGATGGGAACGGGCGGGACGAGCACGATGCCGGGATTGGCCTTGACGTAGAACCACAGCTTATCGGGGATGAGCGTGCCCTGATAGCGCTCCAGCGCCAGCTCGGCCTCCGTCTCGAAGAGATCAAAGGCGTTGAGCTCGAGCGAGAACGCGTAGCGTTCCTCATTTTTGAAGGTGTTCACCTCGCCCTCGACCTTCGCCAGCTCCAGCCCCAGAAGCGCCGCGGTGTCGAACTTGCCCGCGGCGTGCACGCCGTTGACCTTGAATTCGCAGGCCTTTTCGCCGTTGACGGTCTTTTCCTCCAGCCCGTAGCCAAGCTTTTCGAGCGAGAACTCCGCGCCGTCGAACACGGTCTGGAAGCCGATGTCGCCGGTAAAGACGAGGTTCCCCGCCGCGTCGGCCTTCGCCTGCTCGATCTTCACGGAGGCGTAGGGGATGTCGACGGAAATGATCGCGTCGTTGCGCGCGGCATCGAGGCCGAACGTGAAGCCCTCCGCGCCGAGCGCAAGGGTCAGCGCGTCCTCCGCGCCGGGCGCGGGCTGATAGAACTTGAACGTCGGCGCGTTCAGGTGCACGCCGTGCTGCTCGATGCGTCCGTCACGGTGAATGACGAGCTTCCCTCCCTTCGTCTCGTCCCACGTCGCGCTGACGGAGGGCGAGAGCAGCGCCGCGCCGCCGGTAAAGGTGAACAGCGCGCCGTTCGCACTCTCGCAGTTTCCGCTGATAACGGCAGCCGGCTCCTTACCGTACTGCTTTTTGAGCGTCTCCATCGCCGCGTCGTCGGCAACGTACTCAACCCGCACGCCGTCACCCGCGGCAAAGGCCGCAAGGCGCTGCGCGGCAAAGGAGGAATCGACCTTGTCCGGCTCGGTCGGGACGTTCTCCCGCCCTGCGACGAGGTCGCGGTAGCCCCAGAGGAAGTGCGCCGAGGCCTCACCGGCGGACTCCGCGTCGAACGAGAGGCCGATGTAGCTCTTCTCCTCCACGCTGCTGTAGAAGCTCGCCATGCTGGCGATCCTCACGCTCACCGTCCGTGCCAGCTCCGCGCGGATGGGCCGTCCCTCGGCGGTATGGAGCCGATCCTGATTCGCATAGTAATCCGACAGTCCCGCAAAGGGGTTCGCCCACGGATAGCCGTCGATGTAGGCCTCGGTCGTGTATACGCCGTCCACGTCGCCCCACTGGATATAGCCTCTTGGAAACGTACGCGTGACCACGTCCTCCACGCGCGAGGTGATGACGGAGGAGGTGACGGCCGCCTCCGTACCATCCTCCTCCACCGTGACGCGCTTGAGCTTCACGGCGGGGGGATTCACGCCGGTCGTGGTGTCCACGCGCCCCATGTCGGGGAAGGCGTTGAGCCGGTAGGCCCACGAGACAGCGTAATCATAGGGAAACGTCTCGGGAAAGCTCCCGCGGTCAAAGCGCACGTCGCCCACCGTGGCGAGCACGCCCCAGTCCGCGCTCGTATCCGCCGGATCGTCCGTGACGCGCACCAGCTCGTAGTAGACCGTCACCGCGCCCTTGAGCTGCGTGCCGGAGGGCACGTCCCGCAGATCCCTGAGGTAGACCGTCAGGCCGTACTCGGCGCGGATGGCGGGATTTTTGCCGTTGGGCGTTTTGTCGGCGAGCGACGCGCTCTTGAGCTCCGTATAGACGGTGTGCTCCGTCTCCGCGCCGCTCTCGAACGTGATGAACACGCACTCCGCCGCCTGAATGTCGAGCGAGCGCGCATCGCCGTAGCGCGCGGCCGTCGCGGTCGGCAGCGTCGAGAGGTAGGTCATATACGGCGCGCTGTGCAGCTCCGCGCGCAGATAGTCGTTTTCCAGCGCATAGCCGTCGGAGAGCGTGATGCTCCGCACCGTGCCGCTCTCCTCCGCCGCGAATACCTGCACCGGCAGCGCGCCGAAGAGCAGGCACAGCGTCAAAATCAGGGACAGCGCTTTTTTCATGGTGTGTCCTCCTTTTTGCTTTCTTTGTTCTTCTCTTTGTCTCGTTTCTCTTTCTCGTGCACGCGCATGCACAAAAGCGTCAGCGCCGAGGCCGCCGTGAATGCCGCCACGCCCACGAACACGTAGCCCCCCGCGCTCTCGGAGAGCAGCGTCGCGCCGCTGAGCCCCTGTACCGCACCCGCCGTGCCGCCGGTGAAGCGGGAGAGCGCCGCACCCAGACCCAGCGCCAGCGCGCCGCACAGCCCGCCCAGCCGCCGCAGCGCCCGCTGCTCCTGCCGGTGCAGATAACGCCGCGCCGCGCGCTGCGCGCGCCGCACGCGTTCTCGTGTGTCGTACATTCTCCGCCCTCCCTTCCATGAGGTCTGATACTCCTATAGGGACAAAAAACGGCGAAACTACGCAGTAGAAAACGAAAAAATTTTTGAGAAAACGCAGAAAAGGCCAACAGGCAGACAGCCGCCCAAAGCCGAAAAGGCTGCAAGAGCCTTGAAAAACCCGCAAGCCGCGCAAAAAAAGGCCCCCGGAGCTTCCGCTCCGGGGACCTTTCGACAGAGATTCTGTTTTTTGCGTTCTTCGCCTCAGTTGTTACTGGACGTCGTACCAGGTATCGCTGCCGTCCGCACGTTCCGTCGTCGTGTGACCGGTGCCGAGCGCGATTGTGCCGGTGTGGGCGTTAACCGGATCGACCACCGTCACGCCTGGGTTGTAGTTCTTGAACGAACCGCCGTTGACGGTCATGGTGCAGCCGGCGGTCGCGTTGTCCTGATGGTTCAGGACATAATAAATGCCGCTGCTCGGGCTGGCCGTTTCAAACGTACCGCCGTTGATCACCACGGTGGCTTTGCTGCCGGAACTGTACGCGGTCATCGTGAAGATGCAGGAGGTTCCCTCGCTCATGCCATAGAAATGGCCGCCGTTGATGGTCAGCTTGCCGTAGTTGCCGGCACGCACCGCGCAGGTCACCTTATTGGTGTACGTCTTGTCGGAGCCGATGACCTTGCCGGTCTGCGCCTCGCTGGAATCGTTGATGGTCAGCTTGCCGCCGCTGCCGCCGATGTAGAACACGCTGCCGTTGTTCGGCTTCACGTTCTCGCCATACGCAAGCTTAACGCTGTGGCCGTTGAGGTCAATGACAAATGTCTTGCCGGAAAGGTAGATCTCGCCGGTCACGACAACATCGTCAACAAACTTGTAATAACCGGGATAGTCGTTCATCGCCAGCGCCTGTGCGCACGTCTTGATCTGGTACGGATCGGCCTCCGTGCCGCTGCCGCCGGCAAACGGTGTCACCAGATAATAACCGTCTGCAAGCTGAACTGCCGTATAACCCTCCGCAAGCACAACCTCGGGATATCCCGGCTTCGCGGTCGCATCCTGAGAAAGATCGCACTGGTAGAACTTGCCGCCGCTGACGGTGATGCGGGAGGCAGACATATCCTGACAGTTGAGCGTCCACTTGGGAACCACGCTCGTGTACGTGCCGCCGGTAATGGCGATCTGCGCGCCGTTGGAGGCGTAGACCATGTTGTAGCCGCCCGGATCGCTGCTCCTGACGGTCTGAGAATGGCTGCCGCCCGTCAGCGTCACCTTGGTGTTCGCGCCGTTGGCCCAGACGGTCATGGCGTAGCCGCTCGTCTCCGTTGCCTCGTCGTAGGCGCTTTCCGTGGCGATCAGCTTACCGGTGCCCTTCTTGTCCTTCACAGTCAGGTCCGCGCCGTTGGTCGCAAAGAGCACGCCCTTGTAGCCGTAACCGGTGATCGTCTTGCCGCTGAGGTCGATCGTAAGCTTCTTGCCGTCAACGGTGTAGCTCACATCCGGGGTGTCAATATCTTTCAGGATCGTAATGGTCTTGCCGCTCGCGGCATCCTCAAGTGCGTCGGTAAGCGTCAAATATTTTTTACTGCTGCTCGTCTGTGCCACAGCTGCAGAGGGATCGACCGCACCGCAGCGGATGCACAGGTGCGTTTCCTCGCTGTAGGTATGACCCAGCTTGGCAATTCTCGTACGCTCCTTGGTTACCACGCCGCACACGGAACAGTGTGCCGCCTCGGTATAGCCCACCGCCGTGCAGGTCGGCTCGACCGCAGCCTGATCCACGACCTCGGTGTGCGCCCATGCGATCACAAGGGTGTCGTCCGAGGTCACATAAGCGTCCTCCGAGCCCTTGTCGTCGGTGAACTTCTTGCCGCAGTCGGTGCACTGCCAGTATTCCTTGCTGCCGTTCGTTTCCGTCTTGCAGTCGGCCGCGACCGCGTCATGGTGCACCAGCGTGTGCTCACCGGTCTTGACGATGGGCTCGATCTTCGTCTCGCCGCAGACCGTGCAGGTATAAAGCATCTCGCCGTCAGCCAGCTCGGTGGCGGGGGTCTTTACCGTGCCCTCGCCCCACGTGTGGCCCAGTGCGTCAACCGCCTCGGTTTTCTCAGCGCCGCAGACGGTGCACTTGTAGGTCTTTTCGCCCGCTTCCGTGCAGG
>JAXYYF010000054.1:0-13929 GCA_037419475.1 bacterium | reverse complement strand
GTTCCGAAGAAGGGGCATAAAGAAGGCAATTTTAGAGATTGCCCTGATAAGCTGTGGTTTTAACCTACACAAGTATCATTTGAGCAGATTGGCAAAGGCCGTTCCGGTTCAGTCTGCCAGTTGAACACCCACAAAAAATAACCGAAGAAAAACAAATTTTCTCCGGGTGTGGTTGGTACACCCATTTTTTCAAAAAAGTTGTCCACAGCCTTGATGGGTAAGAAAAAGCAGACCCTTTCCGTTTCGGGAAAGAGTCTGCGATTTCCTTTTGGGGTTATTTAACAGCCACTTCTTAGAATATTTGTATCATCTCTGCACTCTTCCGGTGCCGTCTCCGCCCATGAGCGTCTCCACATCCGATACGCCCACGCGGTTGAAATCGCCGATGATGCTGTGCTTCAGGCAGGATGCCGCAACGGCAAACTCCAGTGCCTGCTGCTTATCCTCGTAATGGTTCAGGCCGTAGATCAGGCCGCCAGCAAAGCTGTCTCCACCGCCCACGCGGTCAATGATGTCGCTGATCATGTAACGCTTGGACTCGTAGAAATGCTCGCCGTCGTTCAGGCAGGCCGCCCAGCCGTTTGAATCTGCCGTCTTGCTCTCACGCAGCGTAATGGCGATCATCTTCATGTTGGGATAGGCCGCAAGGACCTTGCTGCCCAGATCTCTGTACTTGCTTCTGTCCAGCTCGCCGCTCTCCACGTTCACATCCGTGGTGATCTCCAGCGACTTCTGTACGTCCTCCTCGTTGGCAATCGCCACATCCACGTATTTTGCGATCTCGCGCATGACCTGTGCGGCTCGAACGCCGTACTGCCAGAGCTTCTTGCGGTAATTCAGGTCGCAGGAGACCGTTATGTTTCTCTTCTTCGCCTCTTTCACCGCGTCGAGGGAGAGCTGCATCGCGCTTTCGCTGATCGCCGGCGTGATGCCTGTGATGTGGAACCATTCCACATCCTCAAACGCTTTGTCCCAGTCGATATCGCCGGGCTTTGCCATGGCGATCGCCGAATATTCCCTGTCGTAGACGACCTTGCTGGGAAGCTGATTCGCACCGCCCTCAAGATAATAGATGCCCATGCGGCCTGCACCCCTGACGATGCGCCCGGTATCTACGCCGAAGCGGCGAAGCTCCTTCACGCATTCGTCCGCAATGGCGTTTTTGGGAAGGACAGTCAGGAAAGCGGCGTCCATACCGTAGTTTGCAAGAGAAGCGGCAACATTGGCCTCTCCGCCGCCAAATGTTGCCTCCAGCATGGGACTCTGAAAGAATCGCTCGTGGTCGGGGGCCTTCAAGCGAAGCATGATTTCACCAAAAGTTAATACCTTCACGTGTTTACTCCTTTATTCTACGTCGTCCGGATAGATCACCGGGAAAGCATAGGCCATCCGGGAGAGAAAGTGAGCCGCCTTCTCCATACTCGGAAGCGCGTTTTTCACCACCTCGTCGGTAACGCTCCGCACCGAGCCGGAAATGCTGATCGTTCCGACCGCCCTGCCGTGCGTTCCGAAGATCGGGACCGACGCGCAGCGCACACCCATGGTCTCTTCTTCGTTATCGATCGAGTAGCCCCTTGCACGGATCTCACGCATTTCGTCCATGAGGGCCTCCAGCGTGCCGATTGTGTTCGGCGTTGAGCGTGCGAGGCCGCGGGACGCGAACTGCTCGATCACCGCATCAGGCAGAGTGCTGAGGATCATTTTGCCTGCGCTGCACGTGTTGAGCGGCAAAGCCTTTCCACCGGTGGTGTAGGTCGCAAATCTGCGTTCCGGATAGGTGCCCTCCAGCACCAGCAGATTGTCGCCATGAGCTGTGGACAGGTAGGTGATCTCACCGGTATACTTTGTGATGTTTTCCAGCGCGGGGATCGCGTAGGGAATGATAGGCATGCTGTTTCTTGAGCAATAGCCAAGCTCCAAAAGCCGGACGCCCGGAATATAGTTGGAGGAATTTTCCGCTTTGCGCAGGAATTGCTCGCTCTCCAGCGTCCGGAGAAGATTGTACGCCGTACTTTTGGGAATATTCATTTCCTGACTCACCTGAGCGAGAGTCAGCTCCATGCGTTTGAAATTGAACAAGCTCAAAATTTGCAGCGCTTTTCCGACCGAGCCGACGCGCCATTGCTCTCCTGTCTGCCTCATCCTGCCGCTCCTCTCTGCTATGTTATCTTCTGATCATCAGATGTACGCCGAAGCCACCGAACTCATCCGTGAGCCAGGCCGCGATCAGCTTGCCGTCTTCGTATACATATTCCGGATCCACTGCAAAGCCGCGCTTTTCCATCTCGCCGATGGCGCATTCTACGCTGTTGGTGAGGATCGCAATATGTCCCTTCGTTCCGCGCCCGCCATACTTCTTGATCTCGATCTGCTTGGACGAGAAATCGGACGAGCCGCTGCTGGGCATATACTCAAAACCGAATGCGTTGCCGAACATGCCGCAGATCTCTTTCGATTCCTCCGCACCGTTGCAGTTGATGCCCAGATGACCGATCTCAAAGCCGAGCAGGCGGCGCCGCGTATCCTCGCAGAGTGCGGTGATCTTTTCAAAATTGCCGCGGTCAATATCGCCCTTGGGGCAGACCCAGCTTCCGCCAGCCGCATAGATAAAGGGCGTACGGATGTACTCGGCAATGTTATCGATATTCAGTCCGCTGGTCGGGATGTACTGCATCTTGGGGAAGGGGCCGGCAAGCGCCTTCATCGCGGCAAGGCCGCCGTAGATGTTTGCCGGGAAGAACTTGACCACGCGCAGCCCCAGCTTCATGGCAGCCATGATCTCGGAGGGCGTGATACATCCGGGCACGATGGGCACATCGTTGTCAACACACCACTTCACGACCTCGGGGTCGAATCCGGGGGAGACGATAAACTGCGCGCCGCACTCGACCGCCAGCTTACACTGGTCGAGGGTGATAACGGTGCCCGCGCCCACAAGCATCTCTGGACACTTGCTGCTGATCTCGCGGATCGCATCGGGAGCCGCCGCGGTACGGAACGTGACCTCAACGACATCTACGCCGCCCTTGACCATTGCGTTGGCCAGCGGAACGGCCTTTTCCGCGGCATTGATGGTTGCCACGGGAACCACGCCGCACAGGCGGATCTTCTTCATGACCTGTTCTTTTTCAAGCTTCATCTTTCTACTCTCCCTGTTGTATTTCCGCCTACGAGCTTTTCGATCTCTGCTGCGGTGGAGAGACTGAAGTCCATCTCCACCGTCTGCTTGAGACAGGAGGCCGCGGCTGCGTACTCAATGGTATGCTGATTGTCGAAATCATTCATCAGGCCATAGATCAGTCCGGCTGCAAAGGAGTCCCCGCCGCCGACCCGGTCCACCAGATGGACCATGTATCGCTTGGAGAAATACGCCTTGCCGTCCCGATAGAGCATAGCGCCCCAATCGTTGTCGGACGCGCTGATCGACCGTCTCATGGAGATGGCCACCGTATGGATCCCATATTTCTTTTCAATCTTCGATGCGACCGCGGCGTATCCCTCGTCATTCAGGATGCCCTTCATCACATCCGAGCCGTCCGCCTTGATGCCGAGCACGTTTTCCGCGTCCTCCTCGTTTGCCATGAGGACATCGACATAGGGCAGGATCTGCCCTATGGTCTCAAAGGCCTCAGCGGGCGTCCACAGATTTTTGCGGTAATTAAGGTCAAGGCTTACCGTTAGCCCCATTTCCCGGGCCTTTCTGCACGCATTGATGCAGACGGCAGGGATCGTTTTGCTCAAGGCCGGCGTGATGCCGGTAAGGTGAAACCACGAGCCGCCGCGGAAGATCTCATTCCAATTGTAGCACTCGCTTCCGCCGGTGGCAACAGAGGTGTACTTTCTGTCGTAAATGATTTTTGAGGGACGCTGGGCGGCTCCCTTTTCCAGATAGAATACACCGATCCGATCCCCGCCGAAGACGATCTGCTCCGTTCCGACGCCGTGCTTGCGCAGCTCGGCGATCCCCGCATGAGAGATGTCATTGTCCGGCAGTCTGGTCACAAAACCGGTCTTCATGCCCATGTGTGCCAAAGCCACGCATACGTTTGCCTCTGCGCCCGTGTAGTTGACTGCAAAATGGGAGGCCTGAATGAACCTCTCGTAGCCGGGAGGACTGAGCCTGACCATAAAGTCGCCGAAGCCAATCATTCTTTTTTCCATAGCATTTCTCACACCTTTCCAATATCAGAGACGGTTAAAACGCAAAAGCCGTTCCGCGATGACTGCCGCCGCAGGAAGATTATCCATGCTCATCATCACGCAGTCGAGCATAAAAGGATTCCAGCTGAGCCGAAACAGGTGCTTTGCAAAGCTCATGGCGGCAATCTCTCCGAGCGGCGGAACATTCCGCGGTACGGCGAAGAGCCCTTGGGGCTCAGTATATGTGCAGGTGAAGATGCACGCTTCGTATTTGCATTCCAGAAAATGAAAAAACTCGTGAGCCAGCAGTACCTCGCCGCAGCTCACGCCGTCCAGAACGGCGCTGATTCCCGCGGCCTTTACATAGTCGTCGCACTCCTGTAAAAGGTCTGCCCTTATGGATATAGTATTGGGCGATTCAAACAGGCCAAAAAGCTCCATGGCAGGGGACTGCGGTATGGTAAGTTCCCTGACCGTTATCCCATTTTTCCGGCACAGCTCCAGCATGGAGCCGCCTGCGAGCTCGTCGCGGTATTTTTCGGCATATTCCTCGCCGCAGTCTGACGCCATTTGCCCCAGAGCAAGCATTTTTTCCAGCGTGTACTTTTTCGTGATCCTGTTCCGGGAAAAGCATTCTTCCCAGAAAACGCTGTCCGGAAGAGCCTTTACTGCTTTTAGCAGTGCGGGGAAGTCCGCGCTGGTTCCGTTTACTGCCCTTTGAGAAAGACGGCTTTGTGAAAAGCCGTCTTTCTCTTTTAAAGACGAATGGAATATCATAGGATGAGGGAGGCGCCGACAATGATGACCTCATAATTCGGCTCATACGCGCTCATTTCCAGCTCCATGAGCATCTTAACATTGTTCAGGTCGATGCTTCCGGAGAAGTCCATCACACGGCCGCCGACACACAGGTAGAAGTCGGGACGATTGATTGAGTCGCCCTTATAGTCGGCCAGATCGTCCCAGAGCTGATCCACCACGTTTTCGTAATCCGCCACCGTGCTCACGACCGCTCTGGCGTGGTTGCGCTGGACCTTGATGAAGCCCTTTCGGTCAAGGATCCTCAGGTGGGTCACACCCTTCTTATCCTCACCCGTGAAGACGTAGAGCTGGCCGTTTTCACACGCCAGCGCGACATTGGAGATGCTCGGCCCCATATCCTCGCGGGCCAGCTCGGTCGCCTCTTCCAGCGTACAGGCCTTGAGCAGATCGGTCGTCTTCACTTCGGTGGAGCCCAGTGCGATGGCAGTGACCTTCTGCGTCTGGGGCTCGATCTCGATGTGGACCTCGATGCTGTCAGGAACCGCACCAGATTCGATCGCCTTGTCGATGGCTTCCTGTTTGATCGCGCGGATCTCGGCGCTGCTGGGGTTGGGGATCACGCGCTCGACCACGTCGCGCACCATGGAAAGACCCACGCCGATCGAGGAAATGACCTCGGCATTCTGCGGGATACTGTACTTGATGCCGTACTTCTTGGAGTAGTAGCAGATGAGCGACGCGGCGCCGCCGCCGACGCCGACGAAGGACATCTGCATAGGATCCATCTTGTATTTCTCAGCCAGCTCGTCAATGATGGGCTTGATCTTCTCGACTGCGCGGTCAAGGATCTGTGTGGCGATCTCATCCACGGTGCAGCCGCAGTATTCCGCCAGTGGCTCCATGCACTTGCGGGCGGATTCGACGATGCCGTAGGAGAAGTACTTGGAGTCTACCAGACCCAGCGCGTTGGCTGCGCAGGTGTTGGTGATTGCGACCGCCTTGCCGCTGGCCAGACGGATCTGCACGTAATCCGAGGGATCGCCCGGCTTCGGCGAAATGAACTCCAGCTTCGGGTCGACGATCTCCTCAAGGGGAGTAAAGACCGCGTATTCAAGGCCAGCAATGTGGGCGCTTCGGGGGCCGACGTCGAAAACGCCTTCCTTGTTTGCGCGGATCATGCTGCCGCCGGCGTCGCCGATGACGCGGACGTCCAGAGAGCTGACATAGGTGCGGTGCCCGCCGATGATCGTGTAATCGATCGCCGGGCGGCCGTTCTTGATGACGCCGATGTTGGTCGTCGTGCCGCCAACTTCAAAATAAACGCCGTTGGAGGCACGCAGATACATCAGAGAGCCCATGACAGACGCGGCGGGGCCGGAGAGCATCGTGAGCACGGGGCGCTTCTTCATTTCGGAAATGTCCATAACGCCGCCGTCGCCGCGCATGATCATAAGGGGCACATTCACGTGTGCGGAGCGGACGGAACGCTCTGTCGAGAGCGCGGTATCCATCATCTTGGGGAGAATGCTCGCGTTGATGCAGGCTGTGCGAGTCCTTCTCGTGAGACCGTAGAGCTTGGTGATGTCCGATGCCATCGTGGTGAACAGGCCGCGCTTGGCCGCGGCGTCGGCGATGACCTGCTCGGGGCCGTTGTCGTCCACGCCGAAGGCCATCGAGGAGACAATGACCTGCGAGCCCTCGTCGACTAACTTATCAATATTTTCTTGAACAAACTGTTCATTAAACTGCTTCTTTTTCAGGAAGGTGTTGCTGATGGTGATTTTTCTGCCGTTGCCGAGACTGATGTCATCGATGCGGCTCTGCTTTTTGGCAAGAAGCCCCTCCAGTCCGCCGTTGGCGAGAGAAAACACGCCGACGTGCGCAACGTCGCCCTCGACCAGAGCGTTGGTTGCCTGCGTCGTGCTGTGGGCCACAAAAATGATGTCCTCGGGGGAAATGTTATTTTCCACCATGCAGTTGGTGAACGACTGCACCACGCCGGCGGCTACGCCGTCCGGATGATCGTGGGTCGTCTTGACCTGAGAGATGCCAACGATTTCGTGCGTTTCATTATCCAGAGCGACCGCCTTCGTATGCGTGCCGCCCACGTCGATGCCCATGCGAATGGATCTTTTTGACATACTAAAATCCTCCAATTTGTCAAGTGCCTGACGGCTTGAAGGTGGGAAGCCGTCAGGCACATAGGGTTAACTATTAGCCGGCGTTTTTCTGTGACTTAGAACGTCACGCTGCCGCGCATGATAATGGTCATGACCATAAGCAGAGCAGTCATAACCCAGCCAACTGGGATGCTCAGCTTCAGGAAGTCCTTCGTGTCGCACTTGACGTAACCGACAGCCCAAGAGTTCCAGGACTGCGTAAGGTCGGTGGCGCAGTTCATCACGATGGTGGTAGCGGTCAGCAGGGGGAACATGAGGGTGGTGGGCATGCCGATGGAGTTGAGGATACCAACGGTGACCACGCCGGCGCCCATCAGGGTCAGAGGACCGCGGTTCATGCCGAGAGGAGCGAGAATCGCCAGAGCGATCGCGATCACGACGGCGTTCTTGGGGACAATGGGGGCAAGCAGCACGTTGAAGTAGGGGGAGCAGAGAGAGGCTGCATTGCAGAACATCGGAACCGTGAGGAAGAAGCCCATGATCGGTGCAGAGTCGATCACGCCGTCCGCGAAGGCCTTGCTGATGCTTCTGGAGAGACCGGCGCCGGACTTGCCCTTGCCGCAGAGCAGCAGCGCAAGGATGGAGGTGCCGATCATCGCAAGAATGACATTGACCTTAAAGGCGATGACGAGAACGATCGGAATGATGGGGCAGAGAAGGGCGATGCCGGGGACGTTGGTGCTCTCGGACACGGGAGCCGCCCACGCGGAGACCTTCTTGATCTTATTGCCCTTGACGATCAGGAAGCTGGAATAGCCGAGGATGACGATCATCATGATGATGCAGGCCGCCACAGCCCACGGAAGGTTGACCTGATAAGTATACTCATCAAAGCCGGCAGCGTTTTTGAAGTAAGCGACGTACTGGGTGAAGATGACCGGATTGAGCAGGAAGCCGGCGGCGACGGAAGCGACATAGCTCCAGACCGCGACGGGCTTCTTTACGCCAAGGGACATCAGGATAGGCAGAACGATAACGCCGATGGAAATGACAGCGCCGGGGCCGGTCATCGTGGTAAAGCAGGCGGCAGAGACGATGCAGAGCAGGATGTTGGTCACGACAGGCTTGTCGCCGCCGAGCTCAACAGTCTTGCGGATCAGTGTGGAAACGATGCCCGTATCCAGCAGAACGCGGCCAAAGAATGCACCGAACATAACATTGACCAGAACGATACCCCAGCCGACAGGACCGGCCTGATAAACATTGGTCAGGATGTCGCCAACGGACATTCCCATAACGCTTGCGTTCAGCTCCTGGAACGAAGCTCCGCATGCGAATTTACCGATAATGGCAAGGATCGTCCAAAAAGTAGCCATGACCAGCATTGTGATCATGAGGTTGCTTCCCTTGAGAATATAAATAATACATGCGACAAAAGAGAGAAGCAAAAGAACAGCGATTACGTACTCCATAGTTTTCTCCTATTCTCCTATCTGGTTTATTTTCATTCCTTGCTGGGGTTATGTTGTCTGCTTTGAGGACCATTGTGCACACGCCCGGCCGCCCACCACGGCTGGGGATGACTGATAATAACCCATCGTAGCTTCTGAAGTTATTTCTGTCTGGGGCAGAAGCACGGCACCTGAAGCACCGGATCATATTTGACGCCGAAGTCAACATCGTCGAGAATGCCGATGAAGATATTGACCGTGTTGAGCGCCTTGTTGCCTTCGCCGATGAGGTGGCCGGCCTTGACATTGCCCTGAGAGTCGGCAAAGCTTGCATGGATATGGATGCTTCTCGTGCCGTCCTCCAAAATGTTGATCTCGCCGTGGGCGCTGATGACCTCCGCCGGATAGTGGACATAGAGGGGATCACCGTAGGAAATGCCAGCAGGATCCGAAGCGTCGGGGCGCGGATCGTAGAAAACGGCCTCCTGCACGCTTCCCACAACGCTCAGAATGCAGCCGGCGTTGATGTTTTCTTCTTCGCATACCTTCTGGATGCTGCCCATGATGTCCTCGCCTCTGCAAAGACGCAGGGCCAGAACGCGGTTGATCGTGGCAATTGCTTTATCCATGGTCTCGCCCTCCTTACTTCATCGTCTTTCTGACTGCCGCGACGATGTCATCCACATGGGGAAAGAACGCGTCCTCCAGCGTGTGGGCAAACGGCGGGCAGATATTTTTTGCACCAAGTCTCACGACCGGCGCCTTGAGCGCGTCGAAGAGAAATTCCGAGATTTGCGCGGAGATCTCGCCGCCGTAGCCGCCGCGGTTCACGCACTCCTGCGAGACAAGGGCTCTGCCGGTCTTGCGGACTGACTTCTCAATCGTCTCAAAATCCAGCGGAACCAGGCTGCGGATGTCAACGACCTCGCAGCTGATGCCCTCGCGGGCAAGGATCTCGGCGGCCTCCAGCTCGTAGAGAACCTGACGGCTCCAGCCAATCAGCGTGACGTCGGTGCCCTCGCGGCGGATGGCGGCCTGACCGAAGGGAACGATATAATCCTCGTCGGGAACCTCGCCCTTTTCGTTGTAGCAGAGCTTGTGCTCAAGCATGATAACGGGGTCGTCATCGCGGATAGCCGCCGCGAGCATGCCCTTTGCGTCATAGGGGGTGATCGGCGCGACTACCTTCAGACCGGGGACATGCGTGAGCATGGACTCGAGGTTCTGCGAATGCTGGCCTGCGTTGCGCCGGCCGCTGCCCATCGGTACGCGGAGAACCATCGGCACGCTGACCTGACCGCCGGTCATGAAATGCATTTTTGCGGCCTGATTGATGATCTGATCCATGCACACGCCGATAAAGTCAATGTACATAAGCTCCGCGACCGGACGCATGCCGCTCATCGCCGCGCCCACAGACATGCCGACAAAGCCCGCTTCGCTGATGGGCGTCGCAAGGACACGCTTATCGCCGAACTCCTTTTCCAGTCCGAGCGTTACGCCGTAAAGGCCGTCAAAGCCGACCTCCTCGCCAATGGTAAATACCGTCGGGTCTCTGAGCATTTCATTGCGCAGCGTCTCGTGCAGGGCCTGACTGATCGTTTTCTCACTCATCTGACAGTACTCCTCTCGTTATCGTTTCTGTAAACGTTGTCGCATACGGTCGCGGGATCCGGATACCTGGAGGATGCGGCGAACTTGTATGCCTCTTCGATCTCCGCAGCCGCGGCATCCTCGATGGACTTGAGTTCTTCCTCGGCAACGCCCATATCCAGAAGCTTTGCTCTGGCTCTGCGGATGGGGCTCTTTGTTTCCCATTCATCCCGCAGCTCCTGAGGACGGATCTCCCGGTCCGCAGAGTTGTGCGCCCGCATGCGGAATGTGTAGAGTTCCACAAGGCTCGGCCCCTCGCCGCGTCTTGCGCGCTCGATCGCTTCCTTCACGGTGTTGTAGACCAACTCGACATCATTGCCGTCCACCCGGATACCGGGGATGTTATAGCCGGCCGCTCTCTCGGCGACGCCGGGCGTGTTGAGGACTGCCGTTGCCGGGGTGTTGACCGCCCACTGGTTATTTTCGCAGACGTAAACGACCGGCAGCTTCCAGATCGCCGCCATGTTGACCGATTCGTGGAACGTGCCCTCGTTGGACGCGCCTTCGCCGAAGAAGCACACCGTAACCTCGTCGGTGCCTTTGATCCACGAGCCGAGCGCCGCGCCCGTCGCAATGGGGATGCCGCCGCCGACGATGCCGTTCGCGCCCAGAATGCCCTTGCTGACGTCAGCGACATGAAGCGAGCCGCCTCTGCCTTGGCAGTAGCCCGTTTCCTTGCCGAACAGCTCCGCCATCATCTTCTTGGTATCCATTCCCTTTGCGATGCAGTGGCCGTGGCCTCTGTGCGTCGTGGTAATGTAGTCCTTATCCGTCAGTGCGTAGCAGGAGCCTACGACGGCGCCCTCCTGACCGATGCAGGTGTGAAAATTACCGTAGCACTCGTGGCGGGGGAAACACTCGTCAACGATCTTGCTCTCGAATTTTCTGATTCGTACCATGTCACGGTACATATCCAACAAGGTTTCTTTTTTCATTTCTTTCTCCTTACCTATGTAAAATTTTAAAGAGAATATCTCGCTGCGAGACGGATGCGCTTTCCGGTGGCCAGATCAGTCAGATCTGCGACGGCAGGAAGTCCGTCGGCTGTGCGTCGGATGACGGTTCCTGTCATTCCCTCGCCACACAGATAGCTCATGGCCCGGTCGATACTGTAGGTGCAGAAGCCAAGCTCGGGTGCGTCTGGCGTTTCAAAGAACTCTAGAGGGACCTTGCAGCCTTCCTTATCCTCTTCGAGGAAGCGGCCCGCTTCGCCCAGAGCGCTGCACACGCCGGCGCTGTAAACAAGCTCAAGTCCCAGCATGGCGGAGATCGTTTTTCTCGTGAGGACGGCAATCTCATCCCATTTGTGCGCTGCGATCAAGTCAGAGGGCATGATGCATACGGTGCCGACTGCGGCGACGAATTTACTCTTGCAGTATTCCTTTGTATCTTCAAAGGTGATGCCGCCGGCGGGGATGTATCTTGCGTCATTGTATATTTCGCTGATCTGACGGATCATTGCGGGGCCGCCGAGCTGGTTTGCCGGGAAGAGCTTGAAATACCGCAGACCGCTGTCGTAGCCGCGGCTGATCTCACTTATGCTGGCACAACCCGGAATAGCGGCAAGCTCGTGCGCGTTGGCCCAGTCCACGATGTCCTGATGATAGTAGGGGCTGACGATGAATTCAGCGCCCATCCGATACACGTTTTCTGCGATCTCGGGGGTCAGAACTGTTCCGGCTCCGACGACCATTCCCGGAACCTGTTCCTTGACTGCGCGGATGGCTTCCAGCGCATCCGGTGTTCTCTGGAGCAGTTCTACAACATGCACGCCGTTTGCGTGCAGTGTCTTTGCCAGTTCGACAGTATCCTCAATGCTGTAAACGAATACTGTCGGCATGATGCCGCTGTTTGTTATCTGTTGATAGACCTCAGAAGCTTTCACGCGATCCTCACTCCTTGCTGTTTAGCATTGCTGAATGAAATCTATTATCCATGTATAAAGGATGCCATACTGTACAAAATCTGTCAATAGCTCGCATCTAACTTTGTACATATGAATAAAATTTAAGGTATAATTTACATGCAATAAGTCATTAATGTTCAGCATGGTTGACCTTGCTCTGCAAGATATGGGATCTCTGTTTATTTTCTCTCATTTGATTGACAAAAAGGTGGGGAAACTATAAGATATATACAATAAAAGCCGCATGCAATTAATAAATTTCCGGAGGAAAGCGAGTTTGAAAAATATTCTTGTGATAGGCAGTCTGAATACGGATTTGACGATCCATACACCCATCATGCCGAGGCTTGGTGAGACGCTTGTCGGCAGCGGGTTTGCAGCTGCTGCTGGCGGAAAGGGAGCCAATCAGGCTGCGGCGGCCGCCAAGCTCGGCGGAAAGGTCAGAATGCTTGGTGCCGTGGGCTGCGATGACAATGGGCGTATGCTGCTCTCAACGCTCGGTGAAACAGGGGTCGACTGCTCGCACATCATGAACAGCGAGGCCCCTACCGGAACGGCTGTGATTACTGTCGTCAACGGCGATAACTTCATTATCATTGACCACGGCGCCAACTTCTCCATCACACCGGAGGATCTGACGTCGACAGCCGGCTGCGGGCTGCTTGAGTGGGCCGATATCGTTCTGATGCAGCTTGAGATTCCAATGGAGACCGTGCGTGCGGCTGCGGCGCTTGCAAAGGAAAATGGGGCGCTTGTTGTGCTCAATCCTGCCCCAATGGACACAGCTCTTGGTGCGGACATTCTGCAAAATGTTGATCTGCTGATCCCGAACGAGCACGAGGCCGCACTGCTCCTGGGCTATGAGCTTTGTGACAGCGCATCGGAGGAAGCTGCCGCGAAGGAGCTCTTTTCGCGTTTCGGCTGCGACGTGATCGTTACGCTTGGCGAGCGCGGCAGCTTTTACTGCGGGAAGGCCGGCTCCCACCGTCAGGCGGCCTTCCGCGTCAAGGTGGTCGATACGACCGCGGCAGGGGACAGCTTCATCGGCGGACTCTGCACGGCTGTCGCCGGCGGCATGCCTATGGTGGAAGCCATGCGCTTTGCCTCTGCCGTTTCCGCCTGCGCCGTTTCGAAACCCGGTGCGATCTCGTCCATCCCGAACCGGAACGAAGTGGAAAAGCTGCTGTCGGAGAGTGAAGCGGTGTGCTGATACACGCAGAGCTCCGAAGCGGTCGGATGGGAATGCCGGAATGGCTGCACCATCGAACGAAAAGAGAAAAACAGAAAAAACAGGCCGGCAGCTTAAAGGCTGCCGGCCTGTTTCCGCATTTATCGTGGTTGGGCCGCTTGTGTATTTCGCCGTGGCTTCGGTTGGCGATACTGCTGCGGGGGAAGAACGGGAAAATCTGTAAACAAGCTCAATTTTCCTTGTGTTCAAAAGAAAAATGGAATATGATGGCGAAAACAGGGGAAGTATTGAGCCGCCGTCAATAAGATGAATTTTGCCCAAATCCATGTATGGGCAGCCCACAGCTATGCTGCGCCCCAAGGCAGAGGTTTGTTATGAGTAAGAATACGCAAAAAAACAGGCTTGCGGAAGCACTGATTAGAAACTCGCTTTACACCTTCCGGTTCGATGTTTCCGCAGATTTGATCGAAGAAGAAATCGTAGACAAAAACGGCATCAATTTCACGAAGATTCTGGAGCTTGTCCTGCCTTGCTCGTTTGACGCCATGATGGAGCAGGCTTTTGGCGGGGTGCTGGAGTGCCGCTATACCTCCGAATCCTCCGCAACCAATCTGTCCCGATACGCCGGGTTGTGATATGTGTTGTGGTTGCCAAAAAGGAGGTGCCGCAATGTACGACTACATGAAGGCTCTGCAAAAGCGCTTCGAC
>JAXYYF010000053.1:0-13896 GCA_037419475.1 bacterium | reverse complement strand
CGAGCGGCCGAGGACGTCGTTCCAGAACAGCAGATCGCCGTTGAGTGCCCAGTCGTCATAATCGGGAGCGCGGCCGTCATGCTTGATCCCGGAGCGGAGCACGCTGCCGATCTGCATCAGGAACACAGTGCCGTGCTCACGGCAGACGGCATCCTCGCGCTGCTTTGGCGTCAGCTCGGGGTAGAGATCCTCCAGCTCCTGCGTGGTGATGAAATACACCTCGCGGGAAAGCTGGGTGTGCAGACTCGGAAAGGCGATGCCCAGCGCATCGTTCGTTTCGGCGATGGCGCCGACGATGTCGCGCACCGTGCGCTTGAGATAGGCGACGTTGCGGTCGGAGATGTCAATGACCTTTTCCCAGTCCCACTGGTCAACGTAAACGGAGTGAATGTTGTCAAGCTCCTCGTCGCGGCGGATGGCGTTCATATCGGTGAAAAGACCCTTGCCGACATTGAACTGATAGCGCTTGAGCGCCAGACGCTTCCACTTGGCGAGGCTCTGCACGACCTGCGCATTCTTGCCGACATCGGGGATATCAAAGCTGACGGGGCGCTCCACTCCGTTGAGGTTATCGTTCAGACCGGAGTTCTCCTCCACGAAAAGGGGAGCGGAAACGCGGCGCAAATTCAGCGCGTTGCTCAGGTTGACCTGAAAATTGCTCTTGATAAATTCGATGGCGCGCTGCATTTCATAGACGCTCAGCGGCGTATGGTACGAGACAGGAATATAGGTCTTGCTCATTGCCGACTCACTCCTTATGGATTTTCAAAACTGTATGATTTTCAGAAAAGACATTCGTATTATAGCCTGAGCCATTGATAAGTTCAATAGAAAAAATATCTGGAATTACAGAATGAATGGAACCGCTTGTTGACATTTCCGATGCTGGCGCGGTAGTATGTCCATGGCTTTATCAGGCTTTGGGAGGGATGAACTTGGATCAGTTGAACGCACGCCGGATCGGGCTGACCTTTGCCGGGTCGTTTCTCGGTGCGGGGTATGTTTCGGGACAGGAGCTCTGGCAGTTTTTCGGTTCGTTTGGACGCAGCGGAATGGCCGGTGCTGCGGCGGCGATGGCGCTGGTGACGGTATTCGGCCTTGCGCTGATGTATATTGTCTCACGCACCGGCGTTACCGAGATGGATCATGTGCTTGTGCCGTGGGAGAGAATGGCATGGCTGCGCCGACTCTCCTCGTTCTTGCAGCTTACGCTGCTCTTCGGCGTGGCGGCGATCATGTACGCCGGAGGGGGCGCGCTGTTCCATCAGCTCTTTTCGCTTCCGCCGTGGCTTGGCAGTGCGGCGATGGCCGTGCTGGTCACGCTGATCGCCATGCGCGGCCTGCGCGGCACGGTGGGCGCGTTTTCACTCATCGTGCCGGCGATCGCTCTGCTCACAGTGGCGTTCAGCGCGCTGACGCTTTCGCGCTATGGACTGTATGTTCCCCGCGAGACGATGAGCGGAAGCAATCCGCTGATGCAGAACGCGTTTTTCGGCGCGGCGGCCTTTGCCTTCTATAATTTCTTTGGCTCGGTCGGCATCCTCGCGCCGCTCGGCGGCGTGACGGCCTCGCCAAAGGCGGCCCGCCGCGGCGTTTTTCTTGGGGCGGGACTGCTGCTTCTGATTGCCATGAGCGTACTGCTTGCCGTGACGGCAGTGAGAGAAACGGCGGCAGAGGAGCTTCCCATGCTGGCGCTGGCCTACCGGCTCAGCCGTCCGATGGGATTCCTGTATGGTGTTTTGCTGCTCATGAGCATGTACGGCTCGGCAATTTCCATGACCGTCGCCATCACGACCTATGCTGCAGCGAAATCCGCGCGCATTGCCGTGCACCGAAAGAAATTTCTTGCATTTCTCGGTGCGCTCGCCTTTGCCGCAAGCCTGTTCGGCTTCGGAGACCTTATCAGCGTGGTCTATCCGGTGTTCGGCTACTGCGGCAGCATTTTCATCCTCTGTATGCTCGTTCATGCATTGCAGCTGAAAAAAGAGAAAAACTTGGAAAATAAGGGAACAAAAGCACCCGGCTGATCGTCTTATCTACAGCAGCAAAAAACTGGTTACAATTTGTAGCCAAATTGTAATCAAATCGCAAAGACTTTTTAAGAAACCTGTGCTACACTGTATGAAGCGTATGAATCACATGGCAAAATCCGGGAAAGGAAGATCAGCAATTATGGAACAGACAATGGAACCCGCCGCGCAGACGACGCCGGCAGAAAAAGCCGTCGAGACGCCGGCAGCGCCCACGGGGAAGCCGGGCGCTCCGACGCCACCAAAGACGAAGAAAAAGCGTAAAAAGACCGTGCGGCGTGTGATCGCCGCTGTTCTGGTGGCCGCGATCGGATTCGGGATCTACCACTTTAAAAAGGGTGGGAGCGGCACCAACACGCAGATCGTGACCGATGTTGTGCAATATGGCTCCATTACCTCTGTGGTGGAGGGCAGCGGCATGACCAAGGCGAAAAACAGTGAGACCATCACCCTGACTACGGCCGGCACGGTGCTCGACGTCTTTGTGACCGAGGGCCAGCAGGTCGAAGCGGGCGAGCCGCTGTTTACCATCGATTCCCCGAATGCCGAGTCCGAGGTGAAAAAGGCCCGCGAGCAGGTCGACGGCTATACCAAGAAGATCTCGGAGAAGAACAAGAATCTCAACAGCCTGAACATGACCGCGCCGTACACCGGCAAGCTGATCGATACCGTGAAGCTGACCGTGGGCGAGGAGTATGCAGGCGGCAAGGTCGCAACGCTGGTGGACGACACCCGCATGCGTCTGACGGAGTATTACAGCTACGCCTACGAGAAGGACTTTTATGTCGGCCAGACGGTCAACGTCTCGGTCCCCAGCTTGATGAGCAATCTCACTGGCACGGTCGAGGCGATCCACAAGGTCAGCTACATCACGCCCGAGGGTTCCAAGCTCTTCTCGGTCGATATCGTGGTCGATAATCCGGGCGTGCTTGCCAAGGACATGGCGGCCTCCGCCACGGTGACGGTGAACGGCGAGACAGTCTATCCCTATCAGATGAGCGATGAAAAGTCGACCGTCGGCCGCTTCGATTATTACCGCACGAGCGACCTGACCGTGACCGGCAGCGGCACGGTGCTCTACACGGGTCTGCTTGATTATCTGAGCGTTACCGCCGGTCAGCAGCTGCTCCACATTGATGCGGAGAGCAGTGAGAACGAGCTCTTTGACCTTCAGAAGAATCTTGAGGAAGCGCAGAAAACGCTGGAGACGGCGGAGAAGAATCTGGCCAACTGCAACGCGGTCGCGCCCATCTCCGGCATGGTCATCGGCCTGAGTATCAACCCCGGCGACGAGATCGCCTCCGGCACCAGCATAGTGAGCATTTCCGATACCAGCCAGGTCATCGTCAATGCGACGGTCGACGAGCGCAACGTCAGCTATCTCAAGAAGGGCATGGGCGTCAACCTTGACCAGTGGGGTAATTCCGCCTACGGCGAGATCAGCTCCATCAGCCTTTCGAGCAGCGTCAACAACGGCGTGGCGACCTATCCATTCGTTATCACGGCGGACAACAGTGAGGGTAATCTCCAGATCAACAGCTACATAAATTATAACCTGACTGCCAGCCAGAGTGACAACTGTCTTGTCCTGCCGATCCAAGCGGTGCGCACGGTCGGTTTGGAGGACGGCACGAGTGCAACGGTTGTCTACATCAAGGCAGACAGCGCCCCGGACAACATGATCGAGGTTCCGTACACGGACGAGGAGATCCCCGACGGCTTTTATCCCATCAAGGTCGAGATCGGCATTCAGGACAACTACAATGTTGAGATCAAGTCCGGCGTGGAGGAGGGCACCGAGGTCTTCACGCAGATCATGTCCGATCAGGTGTCCAGTTGGTGATGAGCATGGCGAAATTGATCGAACTGCGGGACGTTTACAAGATCTACAGCGAGGGCCTTGAAAGCGAGGTCCGCGCGCTCGACGGCGTTTCGCTGACCATCGACCGCGGTGAGTTTGTCGCCATCGTCGGTCAGTCGGGCTCGGGCAAGTCGACGATGATGAATGTTCTCGGCTGCCTCGACATCCCGACCTATGGAGACTATCTGCTCGACGGCACGGACGTGAGCGAGCTGAGCGATACGCAGCTCTCGCGCATCCGCAACAAGCAGATCGGCTTCATTTTCCAGCAGTATAACCTCATTCAGAGCCTGACGGTGCAGGAGAATGTCGAGCTGCCGCTGGTCTATCAGGGCATCGGCATCGACGACCGGCATGAGCTGGCAATCGAGGCGCTTGAGCGCGTCGGCCTTGCCGACCGCCGCAAGCACAAGCCCACGCAGATGTCCGGCGGCCAGCAGCAGCGTGTGGCCATTGCCCGCGCCATCTCGACGCATCCGCCCATCATCATGGCGGACGAGCCGACAGGCGCACTGGACTCAAAAACGGGCCATGAGGTGCTCAAATTCCTCCAGCAGCTCAATAAAGAGGGCAGCACCGTTATCCTCATCACGCATGATAACGGCATCGCCGCCACGGCGCGGCGCTGCGTCCGCCTTGCGGACGGCAAGATCATCGAGGATCGGGAGCAGGAGGTGGATTGGCTGTGAATATCTTTCAGGCGTTCAAAATGGCGTGGAAATCCATCGCCGGCAAGAAAGGCCGCAGTGCGCTGACGATCCTCTCCATCTTCATCGGCATCGCCGCCGTCATGACCATTGTTTCGGTCATGGAGGGCATGAAAGCCGAGATGATGAAGCAGTTTTCCGCCATGGGTTCGAACCGCATTGAGGTGCAGATGGAGCAGTGGATGTGGGACGAGAAGGGCAACAACATCGGCAAGGACTATTTCCCCGAGCTGTACGAATACTGTCAGGGTCTCAAGGAGTATGTCATCGGCGTCACGCCGAACGCGCAGCTCAACGCCACAGTTGTCTACGGCACGAAAAACAGCAACAATATGGAGTATAAGTACGACAGCCAGTGGAACCAGATCAGCGGCCCGCCGACGCTCTACTACGGCTCGGATCAGTACAGCGCGTGCAATAACCTGACTATCGCCAAGGGCCGCGATCTCGCCTACCTTGACATGACAAACTATAATCAGGTCTGTGTGCTCGGCGCGCAGGCGGCAAAAGAATTTTTCGGCACAGTAGACCCCATCGGCAAGACGATGCAGGTCAACGGCAATAAGTTCACGGTTGTCGGCGTGTACGCTGCGCGCGGGGAAGAGGGCGACAACACAGTGAGCCAGATGGATAATATCCTCGTCTTTCCCTACACAGCCAGCCGTGTGCTCGGCGGTGCGAGCTTCTCGCAATACATTGTTAAGGCCAAGGATGCAGATTCCATGAACGAGGCGATCTCCCGCATCGGCGGTTATGTCAAGGGCCTCATTCGGGAGGGCACCGGCTATACGCAGGTGCAGGCGGCGGACTACTGGCAGAAGTACCAGAATGAGTCGTTGAACATGATCTCGATGGTGCTTGGCGGCATTGCGGCGATCTCACTGCTCGTCGGCGGCATCGGCATCATGAACATCATGCTTGTCACCGTCACCGAGCGCACGCGTGAAATCGGCATCCGCCGCGCCATCGGCGCCCAGCGCGCGAGCATTGTCACGCAGTTTTTGATCGAGGCCGGTATGCTCTGCGGCATGGGCGGCATCGTCGGTATTATTTTCGGCACGATCGGAAGCGTGGTGCTTGGACGCATTATGTACCAGCAGACGATCTACCCCGTGCCGTGGGTCACGGCTGCGGCGTTTGCGCTGAGCGTCGTGCTCGGCGTGATCTTCGGCAGCTATCCTGCCATCAAGGCATCCAGGCTCCAGCCGGTAGAAGCGCTGCGGGCGGAATGAGAGGAGAAATGAAAATGAAAAAAAGAGTACTTTCCGCGCTGCTCGCCCTTGTGCTGGTGCTGTCCACGGCGACGCTTCCGGTCATGGCGGCGGCCAGCTTTTCCGATATCTCGGATAAGAATACGGCGCGAAATGTGGAGGTTCTGCGCCTGCTGGGCGTGGTGAACGGCACGGGCGGCGGCAGCTTCAATCCCGGCGGCCAGCTCACCCGCGCGGAGTTCTGCAAGATGGCGGTCGTGCTGATGGGGAAGGGCGACGACGCGCAGGCCTATCAGACCATGACGATTTTCCCCGATGTGCGCGCCAGCCATTGGGCGGCGGGGTATGTCAACCTTGCCGTGCGCCAGACCAGCCCGAAGCTGATCGCCGGCCAGCCGGACGGCACTTTTCAGCCAGATCGCGCCATTACTTACGGCGAGGCCGTGACGATCCTCATGCGCCTGCTTGGGTACAGCAATGAGGATGGCGGCGGTGTCTGGCCCGACGGCTTCATCAATTTGGCCAAGGCCAAGAATGTGACAAAGGGACTTTCTCTCGGCGGCAGTGCGGCCATCTCCCGTGCACAGGCGGCGCAGCTTTTCGTCAACGTGCTTGGCGCGGAGAAGAAGGAGGGCGGCACCTACACGCCCGCGAACTGCACGCGGGAGGACAAGGAGGTCACGCTCGTCTCGCTCAACGGCAATACGCTGCGTGTTTCCGGCGGCAGCCAGACCAAGTATGATCTGGTGCGTCCGAGCAGCTCCTCCGCGCTCAACGGCCTCAAGGGCCATCTGCTGCTCGATAAGGACGGCAAGGTGCTGACCTTTGTGCCGACGACCAACAGCTCCACCGGCACGGCTGTGAGCAACGCTGCAGTCATTGTCTCCGCCGACAAGTCGACCGATGGGTTGAGTGCGCTTGCCGGCGGCCGGACGGACTTCTCCGTTTACCGCAACGGTCTGGCCTCCACGGTCTCCGCTCTGCGCCGATACGATGTCGTGACCTACGACGCGTCGACCAACACCGTGTACGCCTGCGACACGCGCGTGGCGGTCTACTACGAATCCTGCGATCCCTCGCCGAGCGCGCCGAACAGCATCACGGTGCTCAACGGCACGGAGTTCTCCGTTCTTCCCACGGCACAGGAGAGCCTGAGCGGATTCAAGCCCGGCAAGACCATGATCCTTCTGCTTACGAGCGACGGATCCGTGGCCGGTGCGGTGGATTCCGACAGCTCGGCCCGCGCGAATGCGGTCGGCATCGTGGACGCCAACGGCAAGCTTCAGATGTTCTGCGGCAGCACCATGGTTGAGATCAGCGGTTCTTACTCCGACTACAGCGGCAAGCTCGTGAGCATTTCCAGCGCCAAGGATAAGTCCGTCAGCCTGTCGGCGAAGTCCGGCGGTGCAAGCGGCGATTTGAATGTGCGTGAGGGAACGCTCGGCGGGAAGCGGATTGCGAGCAATGTGCTCGTCTATGACGACGGCAAGCTCAAGAGTCTCTCCGAGCTGACTGAGATCATCATTCCGGAGGATCAGATCGCCTACGTCCGCACCAATTCCATCGGCGAGATCGACCTGATCGCGATCAGCAGCGCTGATGGCACGGTGAAGTATGGCCGCGCTACGGTCGATGCAAATGACAAAACGACAACGATCACGGTCGACTGCGGCGGAACGACATATTCGTATGAGGCCTATTATGCGGTCAAGACCGGCGACTTTGTTGCCTTCCAGGAGGATGGCAAGCGCTTTACGCAGATGTCGGCGATTGACTCAATCGGCAAGGTCTCTCGCTCCGCGTGGGTCGGCACAACGGCCATCAACTACGGCGGAAAGACCTACAGCGTGCCTTCCAGCGTCCTGATCTGGAACCGCGATACCAAGTCGTGGTTCACCGGTGACGACGCGGTCAAGGACGCCATCGCCTACGGCGGCACGATGAACCTTTACGTTAAGAACGGCGTTGTCCGCGCAATCGAGGTCATCGGCTGAAACGAAAATCAACAAATGAAAAAGTCCCGCTGCGAAATGCAGCGGGACTTTTTATATCAAGATTGCTCAGGCGACCAGAGAAAGAAGCTGCGGCGTGACATACGTTTCGATGAGCGCGGCGACAGCCAGCAGCGGCAGGATCACCCAGAGAAACAGCGTGGAGATCTGTGCGAGCACAGGAATGAGACGAATATCTTTATTGCCGCGCACGCGCGCGGTCGTGCAGGTGCAGAGGTAGAGTCCGGCAGCGCAGAAGAGCACAAGCGTCGGCAGCTCGACCACACCGTGCGGCAGGATGCCGGCAAGATAAGCGGCGAGGCTGGTTCCGCCGTGGACGTAATAGGCACCCACCGCGCCGACAACAAAAAAGTTGAAGCCAAGCGAGAAAACGGAAAGGTAGGCAAAGGGGATAAGTCCCCAGAGGATTGCGGAGAAGGCTGCCGTCACATTGTTAAGGAACAGCGCGGTAGCGACATTTTTTGCGTCGGCCGAGGTCAGCGCGTCAAGATCGACCGCCTGCGTGAAAAAGCGGAGAATGTTTTCTGCTACCTGCGGGAAAAACCACGCCGAGACAGCTCCGGCCAGCAGCAGAACGGGGGCAATGATGGCGGCGCGCCGCACCTCCTCGCCGTAGCCGCCGCGCCATAGCTCGACGAGCGTGCGGCGCAGGGAAGCGTTCAGACTGTTCATCAGGAGAGCTTTTCGATGCCGAGCTTCACGCGGCGGATCGTCTCATCCCTGCCGAGGATCTTGCAGATCTCGACCGCGCCGCCGGGCGTGACGAGCTTGCCGGCGCAGGCGATGCGCAGCGGCCACATGAGCGTGGCGTTCTTCACGCCAAGCTCCCCAGCGAATGCAATGAGCATATCGTGGATGCCGTCGGTCGACCAGTCGGTCAGCGCTTCGAGCTTCGGCAGCACCTTTTGCAGCATGTCGAGCGATACCGCAGCGTCGGTTTTGGACTTCTTGTTCGTGTAGAAGGCAAGGTCATAGTCGGGGAGCGCGTCGAAGAAGTCTACCTTTTCGGGAATGTCCGTAAGCTTTTCGCAGCGGGCCTGAAGGAGCGCGGCAATCTCAGAAGCGGAATAAGCCTCGTTCTTCACCGCCTGACGGATGAACGGCTCGGCGGCTTTGGCAAAGTCCTCGGGCGCCATATTGCGGATATAGTTGGCGTTGAAATACGTCAGCTTTTCAATGTCGAAAATGGCGGGTGACTTGGAGATGCCGGCGATGTCGAATGCCTCGGCCAGCTCGGAGAGCGAGAAGAACTCCTGTTCGGCCCTTTCGCCGCGCGGCGACCAGCCGAGGAGAGCCACATAGTTGAGGATGGCGGGGGTCAGGAAGCCCTGTGCCTTGAGGTCTTCATAGCTCGGGTCACCGTGACGCTTGGACATTTTGTGCTGCGCGTCGCGCATGACAGGGGAGCAGTGAACGTAGGTTGGGATCTCCCAGCCGAACGCCTCGTAGAGGAGGTTGTATTTCGGGGCGGAAGAGAGGTACTCGCTGCCGCGGACGACATGGGTGATGCCCATAAGGTGGTCGTCAATGACGTTGGCAAAGTTGTAGGTCGGCAGACCGTCGCGCTTTAAGAGCACCTGATCGTCAAGCGTTTTGTTTTCCACCGTGATATCGCCGAAAATGGCATCGTGGAACGTGGTCGTGCCTTCCTTCGGGATGCGCTGACGAATGACATAGGGCTCGCCGGCAGCCACGCGGGCCTTGGCCTCCTCGAGCGGCAGATCGCGGCACGGATCATCCGCACGGTCGAAGTCGCCGGAATCCTCGGCGCTCTCGGTCTTTTCGCAGAAGCAGTAGTATGCGCCGCCGCGCTCGACGAGCAGCTCGGCATACCTGCCGTAGGTGTCGCGGCGCTCAGACTGAATGTAGGGGGCGACGGGGCCGCCGATGTCGGGGCCTTCGTCATGGTCGAGCCCGCACTCGGCCATCGTGCGGTAAATGACGTCGGTCGCGCCCTCAATGAGACGACCCTGATCGGTGTCCTCGATGCGGAGGATGAACGTGCCGCCCGCGTTGCGCGCGATCAGCCATGTGTAGAGCGCGGTGCGCAGATTGCCGACATGCATATAGCCGGTGGGGGAGGGGGCGAAGCGCGTGCGCACCTTGCCGTGTGGGATCTTTGCCTCCATATCGCTGAAATATGTCATATCCAGAGACATAGGATGACCTCCTAAAGTTAAAAATTTCAGTGTTCTTCAGTTTACATTTTGCGCCCGCGCTTGTCAATGTTTTCTTGTCTTTTTCAATTGGGTGTGATATGATAGTAACTTGAAAAGGTAGAGATTTTCTGCGCTCCGCGCGCAAATCAGGATAGAAACGAGGAATACCACAATGGAAACCAATACTCCAGCGAAAAAGAGAATTTTCAGCGGCATCCAGCCCAGCGGCGAGCTGACGCTCGGCTCCTACATGGGGGCGATCAAAAACTGGGTGGGGCTTCAGGACGAATATGACTGCCTTTACTGCATCGTCGACATGCACGCGATTACTGTGCGCCAGACACCGGCTGATCTGCGCCGCCGCTCGGTCAACCAGCTGGCGCAGTATATCGCCTGCGGCCTTGATCCCAATAAGAGCATCATGTTCATCCAGAGCCATGTGCCTCAGCATGCGGAGCTTTCCTGGGTGCTCGGCTGCTACACACAGTTCGGTGAGCTCTCGCGCATGACGCAGTTCAAGGATAAGGCGGCCAAGCACGCGGACAACATCACCGCGGGCCTTTTCACCTATCCGGTGCTCATGGCGGCGGATATTCTGGTCTATCAGGCCGACCTTGTGCCGGTCGGACAGGATCAGAAGCAGCATGTCGAGCTCTGCCGCGATATCGCCCAGCGCTTCAACGGCGTGTACGGCGACACCTTCACGCTGCCTGAGCCCTTTATTCCCAAGATGGGCGCGCGCGTGATGAGCCTCGGCGACCCGACGAGCAAGATGTCCAAGTCCGATCCCGACGGCTGCGTCTATATGATGGACAAGCCCGAAGATATCATGCACAAGTTCAAGCGTGCGGTGACTGACTGCGACGCCGCCGTGAAGTTCGATAAGGAGAATAAGCCGGGCATCTCCAACCTTCTGACCATCTACTGCGCCGCGACCGGCAAAACGGTGGAAGATGCAGAGACGGAGTTTGCCGGTCAGGGCTACGGCGTCTTTAAGCCTGCGGTGGCGGAGGCCGTGATCGAGCAGATGCGCCCCATGCGCGAGGAGGCCGAGCGTCTTATGGCGGACAAGGCATATCTCGAAAGTGTCTACAAGGAGGGCGCGCAGAAGGCGGCCTATCTTGCGGAAAAGACGCTGCGCAAGGTCTACAAAAAGGTTGGCTTTGTGGCCAGATAAGAGGAAAGATGGACATTCAGAAAGAATTGCTGCTGTGGGTGGGCGCCGCGCTCGTATGCGCGATGGTGGTGAGCTTTATCATGTGCCCGCTCGTCAAGTCCTTCGCCTATAAGATCGGCGCAATCGATGTGCCGAAGGACAGCCGGCGGATGCATAAAAAGCCGGTGCCACGGCTCGGAGGCCTTGCGATTTTCCTCGGCTTTATGGTCAGTATCCTGCTCTTTGCGCACATCGACCACCAAATGAAAGGAATCCTGCTCGGTGCGGTCATCATTGTGGTGCTCGGCGTGGTGGACGATATGACGCCGTTGCGTGCGAAGTTCAAATTCCTCGTGCAGATCCTCGCGGCGCTGGTCGCGGTGCACCATGGCGTGGTGGTTCGGCTGCTGTCAAATCCGAACGTCTTTTCGGATGAGGCCTACTGGTCGCTCGGCTGGCTGAGCGTGCCGGTCACGCTGATCTGGATCGTCGGCGTGACAAATGCCGTGAACCTCATCGACGGTCTTGACGGACTGGCGAGCGGCGTGTCCACCATCAGCGCGCTGACAATGCTGGTCATCGCCATCCTCGTCTCGGAGCAGCAGGTCGCCGTTGTTATGGCGGCACTGGCCGGAGCATGCCTCGGCTTCATGCCGTATAATAAGAATCCGGCGAAGATGTTTATGGGAGACACCGGCTCGACCTTTTTGGGCTATATTCTGGCGACCTATTCCATTCAGGGACTGTTCAAGTATTACGCCATCGTGTCCTTTGCGGTGCCGTTTCTGGTGCTGGGTCTGCCCATTTTTGACACGGCCTTCGCTATCGTGCGCCGCGTGGCACACGGACAGAGTCCCATGACGCCTGACCGCGGACATATCCATCACCGGATGATGGATATGGGGCTTAACCAGAAGCAGACCGTCGCGGCGCTGTATGTGGTGAGCAGTCTGCTCGGGCTTTCCGCCGTCGTGCTCACGACGAGCGGCGAGCTCAAGGCGATGACGCTGCTCATTGCGCTGGCAGCGGTGGCCTATGTGGCCTCGCGCGTGATTTTCCCGCGTGAGATCGCGGAGACAGCTCGTGAGAAGCAGGAAGAGGCGCAGACGGAGACAGAGAAACCGTTTCCGTCTAAGTCGGAGGATTCAGAGAATCCAGACGGCAATACGCCGGACTGAGGGCACGAGAGGAGGGCGGCGGCACATGGGAAAACAGAAGATGACGCCGCTTGGCGTTGCATTCGGCGTCCTGATCCTGTTGGTCGTTGCCTTTATGGTGCACAGCAGCCTGCGCCAGCCGGAGAAGATCGTTCTGCCGGCCGAGCCGTCGGAGAGTGATAACACGAGTCCGGCAAGGGAAGAAACGGTCCGCCGTGTGGAGGTCCGTCCGGACACGGTGCAGAGCGTGATCAAGGCGCTTGCACGCCCCGCGGTCTACAGCCGCACCATCACGATCGAGCGGTACTGGAGCGGCGGCAGCGGCGTGAGCACGGTTATCTCCCGCGCGGCGGACGGCTGGATGCGGCTGGATGTTTCCTACGCCGCCGGCGGCCAGACGCAGCATACGATCACAGGCGGCGGGACGACCTATGTCTGGTATGGAAGCAGCTGGCACTATGTCAGATCCGCGTCCGCCCTTTCACAGGATGCAGAACAGGGCATACTGACTTATGAGGACATTCTGGCTCTTCCCACGGAGCGGATAGCGGCGGCGGATTACCGCGGTCTGGAGGATGTCAACTGCGTTTATGTTGAGACTACACCGGATGAGAGCGGCTATGTGGACCGCTACTGGGTCGATGTCGATACAGGCTTGCTGGCCGCTGCGGAACGGGCACAGGATGAGACGGTCGTCTACCGCATGGCTGCGCTGAATGTCGAGTTGGGCGGCGTAGATGCGGAGGCGTTTACGCTTCCGGACGGCACGGTGCTCTATGAGCCGGCCACAGCGGCGGCAAAGGAAACGGAAGAAAATGAAAACGGCTGACGGAGGCTCCGCCGGCCGTTTTTTTCATTACAGAATGAGCAGCAGTCCGAGTGCGATGAGCAGTTCGTCATCCGCTTTTTCCTCAAAGAGAAAGAAGAGCAGCAGAAGGAGCATCAGATCCGCGCCATCGAGATCCTGAAGGTGGAGCTTTTCCAATATTCCGTTGAGAAAACGGAAGCCCTCTTCAAATGCGCCGCTCCGCGCCTCATTGCCGGACGGCGGGGGAGGATCATCGTGCGGCGTTTTATTCCGTTCCGGCGGCGGAGGTGTCCCGCCGCGCGGCGGCTCGTTCGCCCTTGGCGGCGGTGGCGGTGTGGGACGGCTTTTTTCCTCCTGCGGGATGCAGGTGTACACGCCCTGGTCGTTGCGCAGATAACGATTGTACACGCCTATCCCTCCCGCGTTGTCAGAAATATCTTGGCCAGATGGATGAGCTTGGCAAGCTGTGCCGCCCGCGCGACCTTGTCGCGCCGCTTTTCGCGCAGAAAGGGCTGGAGCGCATAGAGCAGCGCGGACGTCTCGCTGCTCTCGGGACGGTTCATCTGGCTCACGACCGGCAGCAGCCGCGTGAGAAGCTCGGGGTCCAGACCACCGGTGAGCTGTGAGAGCATAGCGTTGAGATTGTCGAGACTCGGCGCGCTGTTCGCCGCCGCTCCGCCGCCCGGCGGCGGGGGAGGAGGCGCCTGCGTATTCCTGCCGTTTTCCGTGCCGGAAAGCGACAGATTCTGCGCCATCTGCATGACCTGCGCCATGGTGTCGGGGTTGGAGAGCAGA
>JAXYYF010000052.1:0-2556 GCA_037419475.1 bacterium | reverse complement strand
CAGCGTGATCGAGGGGCGCATCGTGGGCGAGGGCGGCGATCTGGTGGATACCCTGTCGGGCAGCGTATCCATCGCCCTGCCCCAGAGCTGCGAGAATCTGCTGTTTGACAGCCGCGACAGTATTGTGCTGTGCGGCAGCCAGCCGGATATGATCCGCCGCGCGCTGGATATGCAGGTATCCTGCCTGATCCTGTGCCAGACGGATGTGGATCCCGCGTGGCTGAAGGACGCGGGAAAGACCTGCGTGATCTCCACCCCGTTTGATGCCAGCCGCGTCCACCGGCTGATCTATCAGGCCATTCCCATTTCCCGCCCCTGCGCCACCGGCAACCTGATCTGCTTCCATCTGGATGATTATATCGATGATGTCCGCGAGGTGGTGCTGAAGAGCCGCTATCGCTGCTATCCCGTGCTGGACGAGGAGGAGAAGGTTGTGGGCACCCTGTCGCGTTACCACTTGCTGCGTCCGCGCCGCAAGCAGGTGGTGCTGGTGGATCATAACGAACTTTCTCAGACTGTGCCGGGCATCGAGCAGGCGGAGATTCTGGCCATCGTGGATCACCACCGTGTGGCAGATATCCAGACCCGCCAACCCATCAACGTGCGCAACGAGCCGGTGGGCAGCACCAATACCATCATCACCTCCATGTATCAGGAGCATGGCGTCATGCCCTCGCCCCACATGGCAGGACTGATGGCGGCGGCCATTCTGTCGGACACCGTCATGTTCAAGTCCCCCACCTGCACCAAGCGGGACATCGCCATGGCGGAACGTCTTGCCCGCATTGCCCATGTGTCGCTGGAGGAGCTGGGCAGGGAGCTGTTTGCTGCCGGCGCGGTAGACGGCAAATCGGCGGAGGATCTGCTGCGCAGCGACTTCAAGGAGTTCCATATTGCCGAGCAGAATCTGGGTGTGGGACAGGTGACGTGCATTGATTCCGAGCGTCTGATGGAGCGCAAGGAGGATCTGCTGGAGGCCATGCGGCGGATGCGCAGCGAGCATAGCTATGACATGGTGATCCTGATGCTGACGGACGTGCTGCAGGAGGGTACGCAGCTTTTGTACATTGGCAGCGATGATGCCATCCGCAACGCCTTTGCGGTGGAGCCGAAGGATAATACGGCGTTCCTGCCGGGCGTCATGTCCCGCAAAAAGCAGGTCATTCCCATGCTGACCACGCTGTGGGGCTGAGAGACCGGCCATTCAATCGTTCCCTATATCGGGCCTGCCGCGGCGTTCTCCGCGGCAGGCCTTTTCTGTCGCCGGGGAATCCCCCTTGCGCCGCGGCGGGAAAAGCACTATAATGATGATACTATCGGGTGTATCTGCACCTGCAGAATTACCGGAAGAGAGGAAACTGTCATGCCTTTTGTTTTGCCCGCATACCACCACCCCGATTTCACCGTTTCCGCGCTGGCCGCCGCGCCGGATGCGCGTACCGCGTGCTGCGAGAGAGACGGCGTGGCGCCGGAATGCTTTCACAGCACCTCCATGTATCCGGAATATTTCAAGCTGGATGGCCGGTGGCGTCTGGCAGAGGAGAGCCGCATGGATGCCTGCGTGGTGCTGCGGCCCGACGGCCGCCTTGACACAGTGGAGGCGCGCAATCTGAAAGCCGGCGACCGGGTGATCTTGGGCCGCACGGAGCGGGGCGAGGAGGGGATCTATCTCCATTGCCATGGCTTTGAAGCAGCCGTCAGGGAAGAGGAGGATCAGTTCGTATTCCGTCAGGGCCGCAGCCGCGAGACATCCTATGCCAAGGATTACGACGATCTGGCGGCACTGCTGCGGCATGAGCGGGAGCATGGACGGATCATCTGGGTCATGGGGCCTGCCTTTGCCTTTGACGCGGGGGCCAGGGCGGCCATGGAGGCCATGATCGCAAACGGCTACTGCCATGGCCTGCTGGCGGGCAACGCCCTGGGCACCCACGATCTGGAGGCGGCGCTGCTGCATACGGCGCTGGGACAGGATATCTATACCCAGCGCAGCCTGCCCAACGGACACTATCATCATCTGGACGTGCTGAACAAGGTGCGCCGCAGCGGTTCCATCCCACAGTTTATTCAGGATTATCACATCGATAACGGGATCATGTACGGCTGCGTAAAGCACGGCGTCCCCTTTGTGCTGACCGGCTCCATCCGGGATGACGGCCCGCTGCCCGAGGTGTATGCCGATGTGTATGAGGGCGCCGGCGCCATGCGCAGTCTGGTGCGGGGTGCCACAACGGTTATCTGCCTTGCTACCATGCTGCACACCATTGCCACGGGGAATATGACCCCCTCCTTCCGCGTGATGGCCGATGGTACTGTGCGGCCTGTCTACCTTTACGCGGTGGATGCCGATGAATTTGTGGTGAATAAGCTGCTGGACCGGGGCAGCCTCAGCGCCACCACCATGGTGACCAACGTGCAGGACTTTATTACCAAGGTGGCCCGTGATCTGGGCGTTTATCCCTGCGGCTGAATAGAAAAGCCGGGATGCGGTGCATCCCGGCTTTTTCCTGCCTGCGGCAGGAGATGCGCGGTAATCCGGCGAAAAAACGGCATATG
>JAXYYF010000051.1:0-4950 GCA_037419475.1 bacterium | reverse complement strand
GACCGACATCGAGCGCGGCCAGGTTCTCTGCAAGCCGGGCTCCATCCACCCCCTCACCAAGTTCGTTGGCCAGGTTTACGTTCTGACCAAGGATGAAGGCGGCCGTCACACTCCGTTCTTCAACAACTATCGTCCTCAGTTCTACTTCCGTACCACCGACGTTACCGGCGTCATCACTCTGCCCGAGGGCACCGAGATGTGCATGCCCGGCGATAATGTCGACATGAACGTTGAGCTGATCACCCCCATCGCTATCGAGAAGGGCCTCCGCTTCGCTATCCGCGAGGGCGGCCGTACCGTCGGTTCCGGTGTTGTTATCGAGACCAAGGACTAATTCCTGATTAAGATAAAAAGAAAGACAGTCGAGAGACTGTCTTTCTTTTTTTGCTTGAGAGATGTTTTCAAACAGCGCATGATATGATAGGATGGACGAAAGAGATCATGGGAGGCATATGCAGATGGCGAAGGAGAGACTGGACAAGCTGATCGCATCGACAGGACACTGGTCGCGGCGCGAGGTCAAGCAGCTCGTGCGTGAGGGCCGCGTGCTGGCAAATGGCGCGATCGCGCGCAGTGCAGAAGATAAATACGACGCGGAGTGCTGCCGTATTACGGTGAACGGAGAAGAGCTGACGCTGCGCCGTCATACCTATGTCATGCTTCATAAGCCTGCCGGCGTTTTAAGTGCGACGGAGGACGGACGCGGAAAGACCGTGCTCGATCTGCTTACACCGGAGCTGCGGAAGATCGGCGTTTTTCCGGTGGGGCGGCTGGACAAGGATACTGAAGGACTGCTGCTTCTGACCGATGACGGTGCGCTGGCGCATGAGCTGCTCAGTCCGAAAAAGCATGTGGATAAGGTCTACTATGCACGTGTGGCGGGACAGCTTGTGCCGGAGGACTGCGCGGCCTTTGCCGCCGGCATGACACTGGACGATGGGCTGGTGTGCCTGCCGGCCGGACTGGAGATCCTCTCCGCAGGAGAGGAGAGCGAATGTCTCGTCACGCTGCATGAGGGAAAGTTTCATCAGGTCAAGCGGATGCTTGCCCAGCGCGGAAAGCCGGTCATGTACCTCAAGCGGCTTTCCATGGGGATGGTGCATCTGGACGGATCGCTTGCGCCGGGGGCGTTCCGCCTGCTGACTGCCGAGGAAGAAAAACTGCTGCGGCAGTAGGCATAATGCCGAAGGCTCAGACTGATGCTTCAGGCCGGCTCGTGGCTGCATTTACGATTTGGACAAAAAAAGGGATTTTTTTTGTGGAAAAAAGAAAAAATCTCTTGCAAAATGAGAGAGCGGAAAGTATAATACTTTTATTCAGTTGACAAGTTGCACAAACTACCCCGGAATGGGTATTGGAGGGAAAGCCATGTCAGGAAGAATTTTTCAGAATATCGTATTGCAGTTTAAGGACAGCGTTGATACCGGGATCGGTGTGATCGATTCCGACGGCACTGTTATTGCCTGCACAGAGCTGGGCGAGATCGGCAGCCATTGGGGCGAGCTGGTGGAGAGCATCAATGAGGCGGAGGACAGCTGCATCACGCTTGCGGGCAAGACCTTCAAAACGCTCTCCGGCTGGAGCGGACATTTCGACTTTGCCGTTTTCGCATACGGCGACGGCGCGCTCAGCCGCACGGCCTGTGGGATGGCAGCCGTGGCGCTCAATGCGGCCAAGACCTTTTACGAGGAAAAGTACGATAAGGTATCCTTTGTCAAGAATATCATTTCGGATAACATTATGCCGAGCGACCTGTATATCCGTGCCAAGGAGCTGCACGTTGAGGCGGAGCTCAACCGCGGTGTGTTCGTGATCCGCCGTCTGGACGGGCGCGAAGAGGCGCTGACGGTCGAGATGGTGCAGAACATCGTTCCGGATCGCCAGACGAACTTTGTGCTCTCCATGGGCGAGAGCGACATCGTCCTCATTCAGCAGTTGGGCGAGAATGTCGGCACGCACGATCTGGAAAAGACCGCCAAGCTGATCGAGGAGACGCTGCGTGAGAACGGCGAGAGCACGGTCGTCGTCGGTATCGGCACGGTCGCCTCGCATCTGCGCGATCTGGCCAAGAGCTATAAGGAAGCGCAGATCGCCATTGAGGTCGGCAAAGTGTTCGACACGGAGAAGTTTGTCATCAACTATGAAAACCTCGGTATCGGCCGCCTGATCTATCAGCTGCCGACGACGCTGTGCGAGATGTTTTTGCAGGAGGTTTTCAAGAAGAACCCCATCGACTCGCTCGATAAGGAAACGCTGTTCACCATTAATAAGTTCTTCGAGAATAACCTTGTTCTCTCCGAGACGGCACGTAAGCTTTTTGTCCACCGCAACACGCTCGTCTACCGTCTGGAGAAGATCAAAAAGCTCACTGGCCTTGATCTGCGTGAGTTTGACGACGCTATCACCTTTAAGGTGGCGCTGATGGTCAAGAAATATCTCTCTTCCCGCGGCATCGATGCATAAGCGGTATGAACAGGAAGGACTCCTTTGGGGGTCCTTCTTTTTTATGCCGAAATTTAACGTGTTTACATAATTTTTGTTGCCATTTGTCAAATGCTCGCGTATAATGTAAATGATATAAGTCCCGAAAACGAAGAGGAGACCTGCGGCAATGATCCGATTGACCGATGTGCAGAAAGAATATGAAAACGGAACGCACGCGCTGCGCGGTGTTTCGCTGGAGATACATGACGGAGAGTTTGTTTTTCTCGTGGGCCCATCGGGCAGCGGAAAATCCACGATCATCAAGCTGCTCACCGGCGAGATATTGCCGAGCGGCGGCAAGCTGATGATCAACGGCTTTAACCTCAATAAAATATCCGACCGGCAGATCCCGCTGCTGCGGCGCTCCATCGGCATCATCTTTCAGGATTTCCGCCTGATCGAGAAAAAAACGGTCTACGAGAATCTGAGCTTCGCCATGCGTGCCGTCGGCACCGGCCCGCGTGAGATCAAGAAGCGCATCCCCTATGTGCTCAAGCTCGTCGGGCTGGACGGAAAGGCCAACCAGTTTCCCAACGAGCTCTCCGGCGGCGAGCAGCAGCGCGTGGCCATTGCCCGCGCGCTGGTCAACAATCCTTATACCATCATTGCCGACGAGCCGACAGGAAACCTCGACCCGGCCCGCTCACTGGAGATCATGATGCTGCTCGAGCGTATCAATCAGCTCGGCACCACGGTGCTTATCGTGACGCATGAGAAAGATCTGGTCAACAAGTTTCAAAAGCGCGTCATCACGCTCGAACGCGGCATCGTTGTGGGCGACGGCATTGGCTATAACGTGAGGTAAGACGCGATGAGAAGACACGATTTTACATACTTTTTCCATGAAGGCGTGGTCAACATGTTCAGCCACGGCTTCATGTCCTTTGCCGCAGTGGGCATCACGGTGGCCTGTCTGCTCGTTATGGGCACGTTTTCACTTGTAGCCTACAATGTGGATGCGCAGCTCAAGGAGCTTGAGAGTGCGAATGAGATCCTTGCCTTTGTGGACGAGACCTACACACAGGACGAGGCGCGTGCGCTTGCCCCGAAGCTGGAGGCAGTGGACAATGTGCGCAGCGTGACGTTCATCACGCGCGAGGAGGCGCTGGCGGAATTTCAGGAGAAGTACGAGGGAAAGTATGCCCTCGGCGATCTGGACGCGGAGATTCTGCGTGACCGCTATGCGGTCAAGGTCTACGACATCAGCATTATGGAGCGGACGCGCACGGAGATTGATGGCGTTTCCGGCATTGCCAAGGCGCGCGCGGACGCCAATCTGGCCACGGGCTTCATCACGCTGCGCAATGTGGCGGGTGTGGTGTGCATCGCGCTGATCGCCATTCTGCTGGTTGTTTCCGTATTTATTATCTCCAACACCATCAAGCTTACGACCTTCGACCGGCGCGACGAGATCGCCATTATGAAGATGGTCGGTGCGGCGAATGGCTTTATCCGCTGGCCGTTCGTGTATGAGGGCTTCATCATGGGCTTTTTGAGCGCGGTGATTGCCTTCGGCCTTCAATGGCTGCTGTATGCCACGGTGGCAAGGAGCATTGCCATGTCGGATGTGCTGCGCATTTTCGACATTGTGGACTTCGCTGAGATCTGGAAGCCGGTGGCGGCGGTATTCGGCGGCGCCGGTATGCTCATCGGCGTGGGCGGAAGCCTGATGGCCATTCGCAAGTTCCTGCAGGTCTGAGCGGAAAGGAGGACGGCTGCCCATGAAGAAAAATCAGAGGGTTTTGCGCGCGGCGGTCGCGTTTTTGTTCGCGTTCTGTATTCTGGCCGGCGACTTGCCGCCGCTGGGGCTTATGCCGCAGATGGCTTCTGCGGTCACACAGGCTGATATTGATAAGCTGAAAAAGGAATCCAACGCGCTGGCGACGAAAAAGAACAATGTGACCAAGGAGCTCAACGCGCTGAAAAAGGACAAGGCAAACACGCTCAAGCGCAAGTCGCTGCTTGACCAGCAGATCGCGCTCCTTTCGGATGAGATCGCCAATACCGAGCAGCAGATCGCGCAGTATGAAGCGCTTATCGATCAGACGGAGCAGGAGCTGGCGCAGAAACAGGCGGAGGAGGCCGACCAGTACGAGCTCTTCTGCCGCCGCGTGCGCGCGATGGAAGAGCGGGGAACTGTGTCCTATTGGTCGGTGCTGTTCCATGCGGCAAGCTTTTCTGAGCTGCTCGGCGCAATGGACTTCATCAGTGAGGTGATGGAGGCCGACCAGCGCGTGATCGACGAGCTGCGCGACATTCAGGCGCAGATCGCGGAGAAGCAGGCGACGCTGGAGGAATCCCTTGCTGAGCAGGAAACGGCCAAGGAACAGCTTGCGGCCAAGAATACGGAGCTTCGCACCCAGCGCACCGAGGCGACCGACCTTATTAAGGAGATGGAGGAGAACGAGGCCGATTATAAGGACGTGCTCGCCGAGATCGAGGCCGAGGAGGAAAAAACGCAGAAGG
>JAXYYF010000050.1:0-1400 GCA_037419475.1 bacterium | reverse complement strand
CTACGACCGCAGAGGCGTCCGGCTGGTGCGGGTGGAGGACACGTGGCAGCTCTGCTCCGCGCCGGACTACGCGGACGCGGTCCGCCGGGCCTTTGAGATCCGCAAGCCTGCCCGGCTCAGCCAGCCCGCGCTGGAGGTGCTGACCATCATCGCCTATTACCAGCCCACCACCCGGGCGTATGTGGACCAGATCCGGGGCGTGGACAGCTCCTATACGATGGGGCTGCTGCTGGACCGAAAGCTGATCGAGGAATGCGGGCGGCTTCAGGTGCCGGGACGGCCCCGGCTGTACCGCACGACCCGGACGTTCCTGCGCTCGTTCCACCTCCAGTCGCTGGAGGACCTTCCGGAGCTGCCGGACTTCGGCGGCGCGGGGCAGATGCGTCTGGGCGACAACGGCGAGATCGTGGACCCGGACAGCGCGGCAGGCGGACCTTCTGCCGCGGAGTGACCGGATAAGGAACAGACCGGAAAGGGGGCGTCCCGCGTGGTGTGGCTGTGGATATTGGCGGTCATGGCCGCCCTGCTGGCGCTGCTGTGCCTGACGCGGGTAGGCCTGCTGGCGGAGCTTGACGAGACCGCTTCGGCGGATGTGACCGTGGGCTTTCTGCGCTTCCGCGTGGCGCCGTCAAAGCCGGGAAAAAAGAAGCCAAAGGACAAAAAGCCTGATAAAAAAGCGGCAAAACCGCCGGAGGGGCAAAAAAAGCCGCGAAAAAAACTGCCAAAGCCCACGAAAGAGGATCTGAAAAGCGCATATCATATGCTCTGGGGACCGTCCAAACGGGCGCTGCGCCGGTTCGGGCGCGGCATCCGCATCTGGCCGCTGGAGCTTTCCGTCGTCCTCGGCGGGCGGGACGATCCCGCGGCGGCGGCGGAGCAGTACGGCGGATTGTGCGCCGCCGTCTGGACGGTGATGCCGCAGATGGAGGAATGGCTGGATATCCGGCAGCCCGCCATCCATATGGATGTGGACTTTGACGCGGCGGCCCTGCGGGCGCGCGGGCGTGTGGGCGCGTCCATGCGGATCGGGACGCTGCTGGCCATCGGGCTGGGACTGGCTGTTCCGGGACTGCGGTGGCTCCTGCGGTTCATGAAGGCCCATCAGAGCGATTCGAAGAAAAACGGTCCGAAAGAGAGCAAGCCGCGGACGGACGCGCCGGCGCAGGAGCCGGACGCTGCCGCGTGAGAGATCAAACGATACGGAAAGAGAGGCCCATTTATGGAAAATCATGTTGACAAGGCGCATCCGCTGAACGACCTCATGCGCTCCACCATGGACAAGATCCGGGAGATGGTAGATACCAATACCATCGTCGGCCAGCCCATCACCACGGCGGACGGCGTCACGCTCATCCCCATCTCCAAGGTCAGCTTCGGCTTCGGCAGCGGCGGCGGGAATT
>JAXYYF010000049.1:0-4924 GCA_037419475.1 bacterium | reverse complement strand
CCATCGCGGCATATCTTTACAAAAGCACAACGAAACGGCTGCAAGTTATTTTCGGGCCTTATCTGCCGGAGGCGCAGCCCAAGGACTTCTACGAAATGGAGATCGCATCCGCCAACATTATGCGGGGGTTCATGTCGGTTCCCTGTGACGTGTATTTCACGATGGAGGCCAAGATCTCCCGCTTCTTGGACTGCTCGCTCAAGCTCTACGATGTGCCGAAGGAAAAACGGGCGGCGATCACGGCAGCCGTCTTGCAGATGGACCTTCACACAATGGCTTTGGGCATCATCCAAAAGACCGTCCAGCAGGCGGAAAAGGGCTTTGAAGCCCTGACAGAAAAATAAATTTAGGCAAGGGGATATCCCCTTGGTTCCTCCTTTGGAGGAACCAAATGACTTTCATCATGGAGGGATCACGATGAGAAAACGACTTTTGAGCATTCTGACAGCTCTGTGCCTGTGCCTGACGCTGTTGCCAACGGCGGTGCTGGCAGAAGACGATGGGCTTGCCGAGCCGGGCGAGGTGCTGGCGGCGAGCAACGGCACAAATGTTGCCTATCTGACGCTCACGGGAAGCGCTGCCATCAAGTCTTGGCATAAAACGCTCGAGGATGCAATCACGGCGGCGATGACGCTGGCGAACAGCGAAAAAGCCGACGTGGACATCACAATCAACGAGCAGGTCAAAACAATCAATGTGACGGGCGAGCCCGAAATCTACTCAGCGCACAAAATCACGCTCGACCTGCATGGCTGCGCCGTGAGCGGCACGATCAGCGTCGGCAGCACGGACGGCACGCAGAAAGGCACGCTGGAGATTAAGGACAACCAGACTTTCGGTGGGCGTGGCAGCATTGAAAATGTTGCCGTGCACAGCGGCAGCAGCCTGACGCTGGACGGCACGGTGCAGACCGGCATCGGCACGATCTCGCATGACGCCGACGCGATCATCACGCTACTGAGCGGAAACATCGGCGCGATCAGCAGCGGGACGCCCAACTACACGTCCTATCTCGGCACGGAGCGCGCCTACTACGCCTACGATAGCGGCACGAAGGGCAGCATTCTCACCATCGCCGAGGTCAAAGCGCGGCTGCAAAACGACGAAGCCGTGGCGGTCGCCCCGTGTGAGCACTCAAAGGGCACGCTCTCTGGGCGTGATTTTACCTGCGCGTACTGCCGCAAGGTGACCTTGGACAACGGCGTGGTGCTGACGGAAACGGACGGCATGATGACGCTCTACACCGCCGACAAACTCCGCGACGCACTGAGCTCCACGCAGAGTAAGCCCAACAGCACCGTCAAACTGCTGACGAATATCACGAGCGATGCGCCATTCACCATCACCTCCGGCAGCTTCACACTTGATCTGGCGGGCTGCAATCTGACCGTCACGAACGGTGCAGCGCTGGATATCAAGGGGAGCGGCACGAGCGTGACGATTCACAACAGTGCCAACATGAAGCAGGCAATCGTGAAAGCTACGGGCAACTACGCTAAGGCAGTCCATGTAGATGGCGGCGCGCACGTTGAGCTCGGCTCGGCGACCGGCGGGACCATCCTTTTCACCGCGCAGTCTCCTGTAGCGGCACTTGCTAATGAGGTCCGGGCGGCAGAGCTCCGGGACGGCACGCTGACAATCTTCAACGGCGAGTTTACGGGCATGAGCGCCGGTGTGTACGTCGCATTCAGCGGTAGCAGCACCGCCACCCCACCCACACTGGTCATCCATGGCGGCAAGTTCTCCGCCACGGAGGCAACCGGCAGCGGTCTGTATGCGACGAACGGCGGCACGATCAGCCTCTCCGGCGGCGAGTACAATAAGATCAGCACGAACGGGGATGTGTTCAGCTATCTGGCGGATGGCTCCACGTTCTCCACGGCGAATAGCGGCACCGGCGTCATCGACCGCACGAACCCCGGCGCGGCGCTGAACGGCACGGTCTACGTCGTGCCGCACACACACGATTTCAGCACCAATGCAAAATGCGCGTGCGGCCTGAGCTGCCCGCACGCAAGCGTTGATACCGACACTGGTATCTGCAACGACTGCAAGCAGCAGGTGAGCTCGGTGAAGCTCACCAAAGGCGGCAAAGTCACGATGTTTAACTCCCTGCCCGCCGCAGTGACCGAGGCGGCGAAGGTCGAAAACGCTGGCAGTACCATCGCCCTACTGACAGATATTGATTTGCATGACAGCGCATTAGATATCACTAATCCCAACTGCGACTTTATCATTGACCTGAATGGCAAAACACTGAAAACAACGGGAACACTGTTTAACCTGCTATATTTCGGTCAAACGCTCACGATTATCAACACTGCGGATACGCAAGCGACGCTTGAGGCAACGAAGGCCTTTGACATTGGCCATGTGAGCAGTGTTGTAAATATCGGCCAAGATAGCGGACACAGCAGTATCCGGTTTGACCTGACCGAGACATTAGTCAAATATGCAGAGGGTGACCACGTCAATGCGCCCATGAAGGTGAATATCTATGGTGGCGAATACCGCTGTACAGGCGATTATGCACTAAATGTCAGTGTGCCATACGCAGTGGCTGACATCAAGGGAGGCGAATTCACAGGGAAATTGGGAGGCGTATATGCAGCTGGCGGAGCTAAATTGACAGTTTCGGGCGGCAAATTTCATGCCCCAGACACGGGGAACGGATACGGACTGACCGTAAACGGCAGCGATGCACAGGTAGCGCTGAGCGGCGGCGAGTATCAGGGAATACAGGCAGATACCCGTAAGCTTTCCGGTCTGCTGGTAGGGGGATACGGTTTCAAAAAAGCGGATGACAGCTGGCTCGGTACAGATGAACTGACCCGTTCCGATATCAAGGGAACCGTGACTGTAGAAGAGGCGGTGATCAACAGCCTGACCGTTAAAATAAACGGTGAAGAGGTAACCGGCGATTCTTATGTCGGGGTGATCGGTAAAGCGTTCAGCCTTTCGGCAGTAACAGATCCCGTTGAAAACGTTGATGTAAAATGGTTTCAACTCAGCGAAGAGTCTAAGAATGCGTTAACGGAAAGTACATTCACACCTGTTTCTGCCGCACCTGTTACTCTGCGCTGTGAGGCGAAAAAGGATGGCTATACCATATTCAAAGACATTACCGTCACAGCTGTTGTCACAGTCGGCATCGTCACGCAGCCGACGAATGCCTCTGTTACTTACGGTGATACGGCTTTACCTAATGAGCTTACCAATTTGACAACTGAGTTTGAAAGCGGCAACACCGTTTCCGCGCAGTGGTTTGTCCAGTCCTCCGACGCAGAGCCGGATATTGCGCTGACAGGATCGAAGGACCTCACAAGTCAAACCGCCTATGGGGAAGCTGCGTTTTCACATACGCTTAATGCAGGTTCTTACCCGGTATACTGCAAAATGACGGTCAGCAGCGGCAGCATTACCAGTACGGTTACCAGTAATGTTGTCACATTGACAGTCCAGCCGAAGACGCTGAAAGCGCAAGATCTTGAGTATACTGGCAGTACTAATACCAAGGTTTATGACGGTACAACAAGTGCTCCTGCGGGGGCAGGCGTATCTGTTAGAAGCGGCGCGCTTGTGGGCAGTGATACGCTAAATGTGACTGGTACGATCGTCTACGATATGAAAAACGTTACTGCGACGAAGCTTACATTCACGCCTGATGCTATCGAAAACGGCAATTACCGCCTGCCAGCGGACGAGGTGTTGACGGTCTCTGCCGGTATTACTCCGAAAATGTTGACAGAGTTCGATTTCAGCGGTATCGCAGTCACGAAGGTTTACGATGGCGGCACGAGTATTGGCACGCTGACCGGCACGGTTGGATTTAACGGTAAGGTCAGTACGGACGATATTTTCATCAAGGCAATCCCCAGCATGTATGCCGATGCAAATGTCGGAACAAACAAGACCGTTACCCTGGCGCTCAGCCTTGAGGGAGGGGACAGCGAAAACTACACTCTGGCAAAAGAGGATGTGACGTACGAATTTACCGCGGCTTCTATCACGAAAGCGGATGGCAGAGTGACCGCTCCGGAGCAGGTCGACGAGCTCCGCTACAATGGCAAAATGAAGACACTCGTTACCGGCGGTTCCAGCACGACCGGCGAGATCCAGTATAGGCTGGGGGAAAGCGGAACCTATGGTACTACGCTGCCCCAGGCCAAGGACGCAGGCAGTTACACGGTGTATTATAAGGTCGTTGGCGACAGCAACCATAAGGACGTAGAAGAGGATTTCGTTACTGTGGAGATCAAAGCTGCTGAACTTACCGTAACAGCCAAGGACAAGAACGCTTACATTGGCGGCATAGCTCCCGATTTAAGCAAGCCGGAGCTGAACAAGGATTACGTGGTTGATGGTCTGATCGGTAAAGATCATCTGACAAAAGAACCGATTTTGGCTTACGATCCGGCAATGCCGGACATGACCAAGATTGGTGAGGCTGCAAAGATCAAAGCGAATGGAGCGGATGCTGGCAGCAATTATTCCATTACTTACGTGGCTGGAAAGCTGACCCTTTCCCGGCGTTCTTCAAGCAGTGGTTCCGTTACCTATCCAGTAAATGTTCCCGACAAGACCGAGAACGGCAGCGTGACGGTCAGCCCGAAGAACGCCTCTAAGGGCGATACTGTGACCGTCACGGTGAAATCCGACAGCGGCTATGTGCTGGAAACCATTTCCGTCACCGACAAGAACGGCAATGATCTGAAGCTCACCGACAAGGGCAACGGGAAATACACCTTCACCATGCCCGGCAGCAAGGTCGAGGTCAAGGTGACCTTCATGGAGGACAACAGCGTTCTCAACTTCTTCTATGATGTGTCGAACGACGCCTATTACTACGAGGCGGTCAAGTGGGCGGCAGAGAACGGCATCACCGGCGGCGTTGGTAACAGCCTCTTTGCACCGAACCAGCCCT
>JAXYYF010000048.1:0-4888 GCA_037419475.1 bacterium | reverse complement strand
ATCAGCTGGACGATACGCCGCTCTACTTCGAGATCAAGAACGGTAAAACTACGACCCTGACCGCCAGGAACAAGGCTCTGTCCGGAATCTTGATCCACAAAATCGACAGCACGACCGGCGACGGGATCTACGGTGCGACCTTCCTGCTCTACGACAGCGGCAATAATCCGATTGCGCAGGAAACCAGCGATGATGAGGGCTATGTCCGCTTCGAGGGCCTGACGGCGGGACGCTACTACCTGCGTGAACTCGAAAATGAGGGCTATATCCCCGATACCCAGCGCAAGACGGTTTATGTTAGCAGCGGCGAGACCACAGAGGTCACGTGGAAGAACACGCCCATCACGGGGCAAATCCAAATCACAAAATATGCGGAAGCCTCCAGCCCAATTACCGGGCAGAATAGCGGAACGCCTCTCAAGGGAGCGACCTATGAGTTCGTGCGGGAGCGAAGCGGTAAGGTGGTGGACTATATCACCACCGACGCCAGAGGCGTTGCAGCTTCCAAGCCCCTGCCGCTGGGACGCTATCTTATCCGCGAGGTATCCGCTCCGGCCTATTATCGGCTCTCGGCAGAAACCTTTGATGTGACACTTGAGTACGCGGGACAAAACATCAAGCTCGCGGCTTATAATAAGCCGGTCGAATTGGGCGTCTCTATCACCAAACGCGGCAACGCACAGGTCATGGCGGGTCAGTCTATGCGCTATGATCTGACGGTTGCCAACACCTCCAATGTGCCGCTGGAGTCCTTCTTCTGGCACGACAAGGTTCCCTACGACACGGCAAGGGTCACGACGCTTACCACCGGCACCTACAGTGCTCGACTGACCTATCGAATCCTCTATAAGACAAACTACGCTTCGAGCTATCAGGTTCTGGCCTCCAACCTGCTCACCAGCAACAACTACAGCTTCGCACTCAATGCGATCCCCATGCAGGCGGGCGAAGCCATCACCGACATCTATTTTGACTTTGGAAAGGTGCCGGTCGGCTTCCAGTCTGTTGTCAGCCCCACGCTGAGCGTGATGGCCTATGCGAATGCCGTCAATGGATACCAGATGGTCAATCGCGCCGATGTGGGCGGCAAGTATCAGGGTACATGGCAGACCGCGCAGGCAAGCTGGGTGACAATCATCCAGCGCTTGTGCAGCACACCTACCTTGCCGAAAACCGGATGTTAAAAAAGAAGGACAGCGACAGGCTTTGTGCCTGTCGCTGCCCTGTTCCAAGTAAATTGTCAAGCAATCAAAATGCGGAGGTTGCCTTTATGAGAATTGTGGTCAGGACGCGCTGACTCTCTCGATTGCAGGTTTCACAGAAGTGATTCTTAATTGCAAAATCAACTGCATTGGAAATGCGCCGGTAATCCTCTGCATCCAATGCATCGGCTGCAAGGTGCTGCCATACGCAGGAGTATGCGCTGCGTACATTTTCCGCAGTGTTCGCACCCATGAAATAGGTGCTGAGAACGCCTTCGATCATGGCGGCTTCTTCATTCGTAAAAACCATTTTCTCACCTCACAACGCGGCAATTATATCAAATCGCAGACTTGATTGCAAGGACAATGATAGGCCGGACTGCCTTTCGGCAGCTCCGGCCGCTTCTCACGAAAAGGAGTTATCTCTATGGTAAAAAAATGCTATCGATTATATGTGATGGCCATGGCCCTTTTATGGATCACAGCCGCAATGACCGCACCGGCTTTTGCGGTGGACGATATGTGGACGGTTGCGAACAAGATCATTGTAGATGTTTACGGCAAGATCGTCAGTATCAGCACGGTACTGGCAGGGCTGATGTCCGCTGTGGCCGTTATCGGGGCCAAGCTTTCCAACAATCAGCATAAGGTCGATCAGGCATGGGACTGGCTCAAACGCATCTGGATCGCATGGGCCATCATCAACGGCATCGGCGCCTTCATTGCATACGTTGCGCCGCTGTTCAGCGGCCTTGCAACGCTGACGCCATAACATTGTTGCTGCTCCGGCACGAGGGAGGTGTCAACATTGCTTGAACTGATTTTCCAAGGCTTTCTGGAGTGGGCCTATGGGCTTGTGCTGGAATGCTGGGAGTATTTTTCGACCGCATTGCTGGACATTATGAGCATGGACTTTGCATATCTCAAGAGCCATGTTCCGGTTATGGACGATATCATGCAGGTCCTCATGGCGGTGGGCTGGGCGCTCCTGATCGGAAACCTTGTCTTTCAGGCGCTCAAAAGCATGGCGTCCGGCCTTGGCTTTGAAGGAGAGGACCCAAAGCTGCTTTTCACCCGCACCTTTGTCTTTTCCTTTCTGCTGCTGGCGAGCCCGCAGATCTGCGGCATCGGATTGAGCCTCACGGCAAAGATCATTGACCTGCTGCAGATCCCGACTGCCGTTCATGTGACACTGGTGGATGAAAGCGTTTTCGGACACCTCGCTGCATCGTGGCTGCTGGTGATCCTCTTCGGCGTTATCGTTATGTTTAAGGTGTTCCAGCTGCTGCTGGAGATCGCCGAGCGGTATGTTATCCTCGCTGTGCTGACGATGACGGCACCATTGGCGTTTGCCATGGGCGGCAGTAAAAGCACTTCTGACATTTTCAGCGGCTGGTGCCGCATGTTCGGCAGTATGTGCGTGTTGATGACGACCCATGTTATCTTCTTTAAGATGCTTTTGTCTGTTCTTGCTACAGTACCGAGCGGACTTGACGTACTCCCGTGGATCGTGCTGCTCCTGACGATCGTAAAGGTCGCAAGAAAGGCAGACGACATTATTACGCGCATCGGGCTGAACCCAGCCATCACAGGCGACTCTCTCGGAAGAATGCTGCCCGGCGCGCTGACCTACATGATCGTGCGTTCGGCGACCTCACGCATTACCAGAACCATCGGACGAACCGCAGGCAACGGCGGCAGGGGCGGCTTCTATGGCGCATCACCGAGAGGCAGAGGCCCGCGCACAGGAGGCCCGTCCGGAGGGCAAAGTACCGTGGGCAGCTTCTATCAGCGCGCGTGGCAGAGTGCGCGGCAGACATCCGGCCAGCAGGACTTTTCCGCGCAGAGCCAGGACACTCAAACGGGCAGCGTACATTCAGCCGCGCAGGAACACAGCGCATACACCGCGGCGCAAAACGGCTCCGCGGTCCAGCAGGTATCCTTCCATAAAGCATCGGAACGAAAGAACTCCGCTATGCCGGAGATGCGCCGCGTACCGGAGCGTATGCCGCACGGAAACTACACTTCGCCCAGCAGCATACACGATACGGCAGGAAAAGCAACGCTCCAGACCGAAAGCGGTCAGGATGTGGTAAGGGAAGCGCCCAAGGCGGGGGGCGATGTGCGGCATTCGATGCAGCCGAATATGACCCGTGCGAACGGACCCGGTCGCGCAGGAACGCCGGAGGCGCCGGAGCCTACTCGTATGTCTCAAGGTAAAACGCAAGAGCTGCAAGGCAGAGCGGCTGCCGGAACCGCACAGAAGCCAGAACAAAGCAAAAAGGACACCGTGCAGGGGACCGATACCGCGGCATCCAGAGTGCCACATGGAAAACCTTATGGTAATGTAAAAAATACGCCCATATCTACAACCGACGGCCAAAAGCCCCAACAATCCCCGAGCGGGGAGGCGCGGTTTTCCCAGCGCCCTGTGCGGCAGCCCGTATCCGCAACGGCGGTGCAGGAAAGAACTTCTGCACAGCAAACGGCAATCCACACGCTTGCAGAGCAGCCCGGCCCCGCAGGAACAGCGCTTATCCGGTTCGGACAGGCTCCGGACACCGAGCCACGGCCCGGCAGGAACACTCTTCGAGCCGGCACCGCACCATCCGCGCAAGCGGGGCAGCATGAACCGGTCCGGCAGGAACGGCGTCCGGCTGGCGGGAGCAACGCGCCCATTCCGAGAGGGACAGATTCTATCCCGCGCCCCGGCCCCGCAGGAAATATGGGAAACAGCCATGCATCGGAAACGACTCGGCTGACAGCAAAGGCCCATGCTCCGACGCCGAGGGTAGATCTGGCATCCGGACCGGTAACGCCGCTTTCCGCAAAGAGCGGTAAGGGCGTGCCGAAAAGAGAGAAGGGTACGGTGCCGAGCCGAAAAAAGCGGGGGGAACGCACATGAATGAACAGGAAAATTCCCGCTCCGGACTGCAAAAAGCAGTTGACCTCGCCCACGCTGCGAGGGCGGCTCGACGCATCCTTCAGGCGGCTGCGGCAGCCGGGGTGCAGGGCGCCGCTGCCGCAGCGGTCAAAGAGAGCGTTCCGTTTCTCTTAAAAATACTGCTCACTGTCCTTGCAGCGCTTCTTATAATCCCCATGGTGGTTTTCACGGCCCTTCCCAATATCTTCTTCGGGTATGGCTCATCCGGCACGGACGCTGTCATTCAGATGACAGGGCAGGCCATGACCATCGGCGGAGTGTACATGAGCCTTGATGATTTTGAGGCAGCACAGATCGACTCCGTTGTGACCGGCATCGTTGCGGAGTATGAGGAAAACGGAACAGCCATTGACCGTATAGAGGTGTCCAGTTCTATGACGGAAAAGGATCTCCTATGGATCATCGCTATCAACTCCGCAGCCTATCGACAGGACCTCAATGCCATGAGTGTCGACCTTGTTCGGGATTTCTGCAGATCGAGCCTGTCGTATTCTCCGTCGCTTGGCTTTGCAGAAGGTGACGGAGTTGTGACGACCTTGAGAGTAGAAGTACGGCACCTTGATCCCGAGGACCTGATGGACGGACTTGCCTTTGATGAGGACGCCAGACAATGGGCAGGTGCGCTCTATGAGACCCTGGAGCAGAGCGATGCCATCAATAAGTACCGGACATACTTCGAGACGCATTGCCCCGATTACAGCGGCGACGGCTCGTATTCCGGTGATGTTCAGTATGGAACGGA
>JAXYYF010000047.1:0-4804 GCA_037419475.1 bacterium | reverse complement strand
ATGTAGCCGTTGCGGATGTCCGGCTGGAGCGATTCGACGCGCAGCGTCTTGTCCTCCGTCGCGCGGACGCCCTGAATGGGCAGATACAAGCCCGCCCTTGCGCTCTCGCGGGCGAGCTGCTCCTTGAGGAACCACTGAAACTGGTTCGTCTCCGCGCCGAAGAGCGTGTAGCCACGGCCCGTTTCACGGCGCAGCAGGCGCTCCTTTTCCAGAATGTCCGAGATGATGCGGTCGGGGCGGCGGCGGGCAAGGTCCGCGTCGTAGACATAGGAAAGGCCGCTGTCGCCGTCCACGGCGAGGGTGATGATGGCGGAGTAGTCGCTCTGCGCGGTGCGGCCGAGCGAGGGATCGCAGTAGCCGTAAAACCGGAAGCGGGGCGCGCGGAAATCGAGTTCGGCGGGATTATAAAAGCGGAACCACTGGGGCGAAAACAGGCAGTCGTCGGGATTGACCGGCTGGTTGAGCATCTCGGACTGAAAGGCGCTCTCCCCTTCCGCGAGACGCATGACGCGCAGATCGTAATAGGAGAGCTTTTCCGGCCAGAGGACGCGCGCGCCGGTGAGCATCCCGCGGCGATGCTTATAAAAGAAGGCGTGCGCGGTGCGCTCGCGCTTCGGGTCGGCGAGGTCGGTATAGAGCCGCTCCCAGTCCTCCCAGAGGGGCGAGGTGCTGTCCGAGAGGATCGCGCGGTAGGTGCGGGAGAGAAAGCCGGGGTTTTTGAGCACGCGGGCAAGTAGGGCGTCGTGGTGGAGCACCGTGCCGATCATCAGAATGTCCGTGTAGCGGTCGCCGGACTTGCAGACCGCCTTATAGAACCACGCGGCAAGCTTGTCGCGCTGCTCGGCGGTGCGCACGCCCTCGTCGTTTTCGATGTCGTCGCAGATGATGAGGTCGGGGCGGCGCTCGTAGTTGCGCCGTCCGCGCAGCTTCTGGCCCGAGCCGACCGCGTCGATGCGGCAGCCGTTGGCAAGCTGGATGGAGGAGGTCTTCCACGTTTTTTTGCCCGGCTGCTCGCCGAAATCGCGCAGGATGCGTTCGTTTTCCTCCAGCTCCGTTTTGATGGCGTCGAGAAAACCGACCGCCTGTGTCTCTGTATCGGAGACAAGCAGGATATAGCGCTTATAGCCGTAGAGCGCGGCGTGAAGCGCGTTTTTCAGGCTCATCACCGTTGATTTTGCGTGGCCGCGCGGGGCGGCGATCGCGGTGCGCGTACCGGTTTTGACGAGCATTTCGGGGCAGCTCGCAGTCGGATCGAGAGTTGACATAATTCGTGAACGCCAGAGCGTGTCCAGCTCGCGGTGGAAGGCCGGCGCGGGAAGCGAAAAGTAATGCGGCAGATAATACTTCCCGAAATATTCGAGGTCGGTTGCCGCGCGGCGGTAGTCCGTTGTGTCCGTGCAGAGCGCGGAGAGCGCGGCGGCGCCGGGTGCGCCGGTTTTGGCGGCGCGGTTTGTTTTTGATGGCATGGGTGCTCCTTTCCGATGTCGTGGTTCGGGAAGATCCGTCTATCAAACAGGACGCAGAGGGCGCTTTGTTGCACGCGCGTACGCAACGGAACGGAAAATATATGTGTTCGGGCGCGGAAGGTTTCCGGCTCCATGGGGGGGCGGGTACGGAGATGCGGGGGTGTCGGAAAGTTTGGAACGCCGACAGAAGCCGAAGGCCGAAAGTGGGGGTAAGCTGAAATTGTGAGCGGCGGACAGGGCGCATGGACATCGCTGCGGCCATAGGGATGAAAAGGGCTCCGGCTGCCGTCCACAGCTCCAAGAGGAGTATAATTCAATTACAGGAGGTAATATCTATGGCATTTGATTACGCAAAGGCTTACCAGCAGTTCGTCGATGAAGAACTGGTCGCCGCCAGCGCGACCGCTTGGATGATCCCCATGGCGGGCAAGGTGCGCTTCAGCGGCGGGCGCGATGTGGAGATCTCGACGCTCTCGACGAGCGGTCTGGGCAACTACGACGCTGCCAAGAGCGACGGCAGCGCATATCCGAGCGGCACGGTTTCGAACGACTGGACGACCTACACGCTTTCAATGGACCGCGGCGTGAAGTTCGCGCTCGACCGCACCAGTCCCAACGACACCGGCTTCCTCGCCACGGCGGAGAACGTCATTCGCGAGTTTGCGCGCAACGCGCTCGTCAAAGAGCAGGACACCTACCGCATCCAGAAGCTCTATGCGCTGGCCAACGCCGACACTGCCCACAAGGGCACGCACATCGTCTCGGCTGCGCTGACCAAGAGCAACATCATTGAGAAGGTGTCCTCGCTCCTTCAGACCGTGCGCAGCGACGCGGAGCTCATGGACGGCTATGTGGCGCTGATCTCCCACAAAAATAAGACCGCGTTCCTTGAGGCGGCCAAGGGCAGTTACCATAATATCGAGTTCAACGCGGGCGTGAGCATCAACGGCGTTATTTACGATAATGTCATGATGCTCGACGATCTGCCGTGCATCTTCGTGCCGCAAAGCCGCATGAAAACCGCCATTACCGTGCAGACCGGCAGCGGCAACAGCGGCGGTATTGTGTCCGCAAGCGGCGCACAGGACATCAATGTGATCCTCGTCCACTCCGCGGCTCCGCTGGCCGTGAGCAAGCTTGATTCCATCAAGCAGTTTGGCCCCGAGGAGAACCAGTTCTTCGACGGCACCGCCATTCAGGCGCGCTACCTCTACGACCTGTTCGTGCCGGGCAAGAGCGTGATCTCCATCGGCGCGATCGTCGAGCCGGCCGCGGCCGCGGGGAGCAACTAAATGAACGGCGTGACGCAGACGCAGCTGAACGCCATTCTGACGAAGGCGGAGACGCTTTTCGGCGGTGAGCTGGGAGAAAAGGGCGCGGCGCTGGTCGAAATGGCCTGTGCGCGAGCGCTGGCGCACTGCAACCGCCCGGACATTCCCGAAGAGATGGAACAGGCCGTGGCGGCGCTGGCGGTCGGACTGGCCTCACGTGAGTCCGGCGTGAAGAGCGTGACGCGCGGCGACACATCCGTGACCTATCAGGACGGCGCAAGCGCCGAATATGCGCTGCTCGCGCCGTGGCGCAGGCTTGGGACGCTCAAGGAGGACTGAAATGCGGGATTCTGCGATGACGAGGGTGCTGCGGCGCACCTATGACCGCACGCTGTGCGTGTTTCGTCCGCTTCCTGACGGCACGGAGCAGACGGTTTATATCGACGTGCCCTGTGCGCTCAGCCGCAGCGCGCTCACGAGCGCACCGGCCGTGAGCGCGCGGGAGGACGCGCTGACCGAGAGCCGCTATGCGCTCTCGCTCTACACGATGCCGGAGATCTGGCTGCGGCTGGGCGACCGTGTGGCTGTGTCGGACAAAAGCGGGCGCATCTACCATGGGCGCGCGAGCGACAGCGTGCGCTATCCGAGCCATTGCGTGACGGTGGCGGAGATTCTGGAGGTGGAGGTGCCGAGCAGAAAACGGATAAAACTCACGTGAGACTTGTCCAAAACGGAGGGATGAAGCTATGAACGATATTCGAGAAGGCGTGCGCGCCTATCTCCAGCAGGAGAGCGGCATGCGCGCGGTGAACGCGCCGGTGCGGCACGCAGGAGAATACCCGATCCTTGCCGTGAAAACGCGCGCGGACGGCATTGTGCTCTGCGCGGGCGGGGCGCAGGCCGAGCTCCGCTGCCGCGTGACGGTGACATGTGCGGGCGACCGCGAGCGGTCGGACAAAAACGAGAAGCTTGCAGCGCTGATCCCCATGCTGCTGCGGGGCATTCCGATGTCGCTGCCCTCCGGCGTGCCGGGCGGCGGCAAGGTGCGGCGGGTGCTCTCGCCGCAGGAGATCGAGACGGAGGGCGATGAGCTGCGCTTTCTGCTGACGCTCACGCGCCCCGTGCCGCCCAAGGCGGACGGCGGCGCGGGCGGCGAGACGATGCGCACGCTGCATTGGAACGAAAGCAATTAATATAAGGAGGAGAACCGAATGGGTTTACCGGAGATCTACATTTCCTTTGAGACGGCGGCGGTGAGCGCCGTTAAGCGCTCGAGCCGCGGCGTGGCGGCGCTGGCCATCACCGATGCGACGCAGGGCGGCGCGGCCAGCGCGGTGTACCGCAGTCTGAGCGAGGTGGACGAGAGCAAGTTCACGGCGGAAAATTACCGCCTGCTGAAGCTGTGCTTTATGGCCGCGCCGAGCAAAGTGGCCGTGCTGCGCGTTGGCAGCGACGAGGCCGACACCTTTACCGCGCTCGACACGCTGGACTTTGACTATCTCGCCGCGCCGGGACTGGCGCAGAGCAAGGTCATCAGCTACATCAAGGCCGAGCGCGCCAAGGGCCGCGGTGTCAAGGCGGTCGTTGCCAACGCGGCGGCGCCCGACGACGAGGGCATCATCAACTTCTGCGCGGAGGACATTGTTTTGTCCGACGGCGCGGTGACGGCGGACAACTACGCCGCACGCATCGCGGGGCTGCTGGCGGCGACGCCGCTCACGCGCTCGGCGACGTATGCAAAGCTCGGCGAGATCGTCTCCTGCGGCGCGCAGAGCGACGCAGACGCAGCCATCGATGCGGGCAAGCTCATCCTCGTGCCGGGCGGCGAGGGCTACTGCCTCGGCCGCGCGGTCAACTCGCTCACGACGACCACGGCCGCGCACGGCGCAGCGTTCCGGAAGATCAAGATCGTGGACGGCGTGGACCTCATCCGCGAGGACATCACGCGCACGTTCCGCGAGGGCTACATCGGCAGCGTGCTCAACGACTACGACAATAAGCTCCTGCTGGTGACGGCCATCAACGCCTATTTCAAGGCGCTCGAGGGCGATGTGCTGGACAAGACGG
>JAXYYF010000046.1:0-992 GCA_037419475.1 bacterium | reverse complement strand
TCATTCCTGACAAAGACCATCAACCGGAACGTCTTCGGGGCAGCTTCTGACAAGTTTGAGCTTGGCGTTTCCCAGAGAATTACGATCCCGGGACTGTCACAGATCCCGGTTCTGGGAGCATTCTTTACCAATGTATATCCGTTTGAATTTCTGATTCTTGTGATTGCGTTCATCGCGTGGTATGTGCTGTACCGGACCTCCTTCGGCCTCCGGCTTCGCGCGTGCGGCGACAATCCGGCAGCGGTGGATGCAGCGGGCGGAAACGTTGCGCAGATTCAGTTTATTGCCGTGATGGTCAGCGGAGCGCTGTCCGGACTTGCAGGTATCTGCTTTGCCTACTCGATTTCGGCGAAGTTCTCGAATGATATTTACATGGGATACGGATATCTTGCCATTGCAGGCTATATCTTCGGCAACTGGAATCTGCTGCCCTCTCTTGGGGCGTGCCTGATCTTCGGCTTTGCCAGATCCTTTGGCTACCAGATGGTTCAGATTCTCGGAATGCCGAGCGCGTACTCGGATCTCGTGATGATCCTGCCTTATGTGGTGACGCTGCTGCTTCTGATTTTCCTTTCGAAGCACAATCAGGCACCGAAGGCTCTCGGAGAAACCTACGACAAGTCCAGAAGGTGATGCGACAGGGAGAGCCCCTGGCGGACAAGTCCGGAAGGTGACGGAAGCCGCAGGAACAGTTATGAGAAGCGGATTGAATGAGGCTTCTTAGTGTGTTAAAATCGTGACAGTGTGTATAAGGGATCATTGTGCCCGGATGCACGCTGTCACATTTTTTCTATAACGAAACCCGGATGGAAAAGGGCAGGGGAACGGGCTGGAAACGGCTTACGGAATGCTGAACGGATCCGATCGCGGATTTCATAGATGGTAAGCACAGATGGATGGAGGTAATACAATGAGCGCATCGTTTGAAGACATCCTGGCACAGGTGAAGGAAATCCCCACTAAGAAGCTGTCGGTTGCGGCGGCCCAGGACC
>JAXYYF010000045.1:0-4679 GCA_037419475.1 bacterium | reverse complement strand
AACATAGGCGCCCACTACCACCCCACGCCGGAGCACCTGAACAACGGCCGCAATCAAAACGATAACAACGGTTACCGCTATTACTGGGACGGCATCACCCCCTCTGTCGCGGTGCTGATCAAGGCCATCGACCACGAGCGCATGGCCGTTGCCGAAGCCTACGGCGTTGAGATCCTCAGCGCGGAAGAATGGCTCCGCCAGTCCTACGACACCTATGGCGACAATCTCTACGAGCTCTTACAGCACAACAACGCCTACGCCGACATCAAGGCCCCCACGACCATCGAGGCTCGCTATGTGACCGAGGACGTTCCCATGAGCCTTGTCCCCATCTCCGAGCTTGCCCGTATCGCCGGCGTGCCCACGCCGAACATCGACGCCGTCATCCAGCTGACCAGCTCCATCTATCAGCGCGACTTCCGCGCCGAGGGCCGCTGCGCCAAGAACCTCGGCATCGAGGGCATGAGCAAGGCGCAGGTCACCCACTTCTTCGAGACCGGTGAGCGTTAAACAAAACAGTCCCCTCTAAAATTTAACATATTTTGGATAACAAATGAAAGGAAGCAATTATTATGAGCAAGGTCGATATTCTGTTTCTGAACAATAAGGCCATGGAAGAGCTCGGCTGCGGCGACATGGCCGCCGTCATGCACGATGTGGAGCGCGCCTACACCCTCGTCGAGCAGGGCGACGTCATCACCCCGGGCAAGCTCCCCATGCGCTGGGGCAAGACCGCTGAGGACGAAAACGTCTACGGCCGTATCAACGCCATGCCCGGCTACATCGGCGGCGAGTACAACATGGCCGGTATCAAGTGGATTGGCAGCGGCCCGATGAACTACAAGAAGGGCCTGCCCCGCGCCAGCGTCACCGTCATCCTGAATGACCCCGACACCAAGCTGCCCGTCTGCGTGGCCGACGGTACTGAAGTCAGCGCCAAGCGTACCGGCGCTTCCGGCGGTGTTGCTATGAAGCTTCTGTCCAAGGAGAGCTCCTCTGTTCTGGCGATCTGCGGCGCAGGCGCTCAGGGCCGCACCCAGCTCGAGGCCGCGATGATGGTCCGTCCCGGCATCAAGAAGGTTTATGTCTACGATATCCGTCCGGAGAGCTCCGCTCGCTTTGTCGAGGAGTCCAAGGCCAAGTACCCCAATGTTGAGTTCGTCGTCGCCGAGACCCCGAAGGATGCCGTCTGCGAGAGCGATATCATCGTCTGCGTCACGCTGGCGAACGAGCCGTTCATTGAGGCCGACTGGCTGAAGAAGGGCGCTCTCGTCATGAACATGGCCGACTTCGAGGTCACCTATGACTGCGTCAAGAAGGCCAGCAAGATCGTCGTCGACAACTGGGAGACCATCAAGCACCGCATGATCAGCACCGTCGCCCTGATGTGGAAAGATGGCATCATCAAGGATGAGGACATCCACGCTCAGCTCGGCCAGATCCTGATTGGTGAAAAGAAGGGCCGCGAGAACGATGACGAGATCATCTACTTCAACGCCGTCGGCACCGGTATCCTTGACCTGGCTGTCACCACGCGTTGCTACCGCAAGGCTCTCGAGCTCGGCAAGGGCACCAAGCTCGCTTACTGGGAAGAATAATCCAGAACCATTCCGTTACCTTACTCTCTCGTCCTAAAAAGGCAGAAGGGGGCCTGCATTCATGTGGGCCTCCTTCTGCTTTTTTCTTCACTTTTACATCGCGCAGGTCTACCGTTTCCTGTCACCGCGTGCGGTAATAGTCCGCCATGTGATCCACGAATTTTCTCGTCGCGTAGGAGAGCACATTCCCGCGCTTCCATGTGATCGCCACATGGCGCTCAGGCCGCTTCCTGATGGGAAGGACGACCGCGGGACCGGTGTAATCTTTCAGATACGACCGGTATAAAAGCGAGACGCCCAGTCCCCGCTCGACCATCGCCATGATCGTATCGCAGTCGTACACTCTGGATTCGAGCCACGGCGAGAGCGAGACGTTTGCAAAGGCGTCCTTGATGACGCTGCGCTTTCCCTCGTCGAGAATAATGAGCGGCTCTGTCGAAAACTGCTCGAGCGTGATCTCGCTCTGCTTCGCCAGCGAATGCTCCGGCGGCAGCACTGCCGCGAGCGGATCCCGGAACATCGGCACCGCTTCGAACTCCTCGCAGAAACCGAGGTGCGAAAAGCCGATCTCGACCTTGCCGCTTTGCAGCATCGAGGTAATGCTCGTATACTCGCCCTGATAGAGCACAAAGCGCACCGACGGGTGCTCGGCTTTGAACTGCTTCATCAGCGTGGGAAGTGCCTCGCGGCTCACGGTCGGAAACGTACCGATGCGCACGATGCCGCCCTGCAGCTGCTCCATTTCAAAGGCCTTGTGCGCAAGCGCCAGCTCCGCATCGCAGATATTCTGGATGTACGGATACACCTTTTTGCCGTCGGACGTCAGCTCGATGCCGTCCTTTTTCCGCAGCACGAGCGTCAGCCCGACCTCCTGCTCAACGGCCTTGACCGCCTGACTGACCGCGCTCTGGGAATGGTGCAGAACCCTTGCCGCCTCGGTAAAGCTCTTGTGCGACACGGCCTGACAAAACACCTGATACTTGGACGCCAATGGTATCACCTTTTCTTATAAGTACATATCTCTTATGATTTTTGCAGAATCATTCGTTTTACTTATGCCTTGAAAAATGCTTCAATATGCACAAGCGCTGTACCTCACTATAGTAGAAAAACGCCCAAAAGGAAATCGATCAGCGCCGTTTTCTTCCCATTTTTTGCGTCGCATCGATCCAACACAGAATTCAGCATAGGGGTAGACAACAATGAAAGAAAGCATTCTGTTTCTGAACAATCAGGAGATCAAGGACCTCGGCGGCGAGGACATGCAGGCCGTGCTGCACGACTGCCAGCGCGCCTATGTCCTGATGGAGGAGGGCGACGTTCTCGCGCCGACCAAATGCGTCATGCGCTGGGGCAAAACGCCCGAGGATGAAAACGTCCTCGGCCGCATCAACGCCATGCCCGGCTACATCGGCGGCGAGTACAATATGGCGGGCATCAAGTGGATCGGCAGTGGCCCGATGAACTACAAGAAGGGCCTGCCCCGTGCCAGCGTCCTCGATATTCTCAACGATCCGGACACCAAGCTCCCGCTCTGCATCGCTGACGGCACAATGATCAGCGCCAAGCGCACCGGCGCGGCAGGCGGTACGGCCATGCAGCTCTGCGCACGCGAGGGCGCCGAGGTCCTGACGATCTGCGGCGCGGGCGCACAGGGCAGAACGCAGCTCGAGGCCGCGATGCTCGTGCGTCCGAACCTCAAAAAGCTGTGGGTCTACGATATCGTCCCCGCCAACGCCGAGCGCTTTGTGAACGAGGCGAAGGAAAAGTACCCGCAGCTTGAGATCCTCATCGCCGACGATCTGGAGCAGGCGATCCGCGAGAGCGACATTATCATCACCGTCACGCTGGCCGAGGAGCCGTTCGTCAAGGCAGCCTGGAGCAAGCGCGGCGCGCTGATCGTGCAGATGGCAACGCTTGAGGTGGAATACGGAGTTGTGACGAACGCCGACAAGATCGTCGTCGACTTCTGGGACACCATCAAGCACCGCATGGCCAGCACCATCGCCGTGATGGCGTCCGAGGGTCTTGTCAAGGACGAGGACATCAGCGCCAGCCTTGGCGAGATCCTCAGCGGCAAGAAGACCGGCCGCGACAACGACGATCAGGTGATCTACTTCAACTCCGTCGGCGCCGGCACCCTCGACCTGGCCGTCACCACACGCTGCTACCGTGAGGCCCAGAAGCGCAACGTCGGCACGTGGGTGCCGTACTGGGTGTAATGCAAAACCGGCCCGCGATCCCGCGCGGCGCTCTATTCCATAGCGTTTGATTTGATTACTTTGCTTACTTTTTCATACCATAGAGCAGCCGGGAGGCCTGCGTGACGCAGGCCTTCCGGCTGCTTTGTACTGTATGTTCCGGCTATGTAAACCTTTCGCCACGCTCTATTGCAAGTCGCACAAAATAATAGAAAATTTTTATTTCCAATGCTAATTGAAAAAATATATTTTTATTACTATAATGTCATTATAAGAATATCATTATTACCATCAGATTTGGGAAGAATCTTTTCAGCACTGCCCATCCGGCGTATAGAGCAGATGGTTCTCCGAAAGGAAGCCCTCCACGCGTTTCATGTGTTCCTGTGCTTTCTCGCGGTGGCGCTGGCCGCATCCGGTCAACACAAGGCTGATCAAACCGACCGCTCCGGTAAGCGAGGGGACGTTATTGCACGAGTCCACCTCGCAGACCATGGTAAGATCTGCCTTTGCGGCGACCGGGCTGAGCATCGTATCGGCAAAAGCGACGTGTGGCACACCGCTCATATCTGCAATCTGCGCAATCAGCACCGCGTCAGAAGAATAGCGGGAAAACGAAAAGGAGATCAACAAGTCCTTCGGTGTCATGCGCATGGAAAGCTCATAGAGATCGCATGCTTCCGGCGCAAGGAGTTGCGTGCGATATCCGATCTGGCCAAGAGAAAGGCTCATAAACCGGGCGAGTACGGATGAGGAGCGAAAGCCCATGATGTAAATCGTCTCTGCGCGGTCCAGAGCGTCGAGCAGCACTTCATAGTTCTGCTGATTGATCGGATTGGAAAACGTTCCCTGCAGGTTTTTGACTTCCGTTTCATACGTG
>JAXYYF010000044.1:0-4622 GCA_037419475.1 bacterium | reverse complement strand
GATTATCGCAAGCGGAAATCCGGCTTACTTGACCGTGAAGTACTTTTCGGGAACCTCAACGGAGGTGGAGCCCATGTACCAGCCCGGATCGCCCATGATGTAGGTATCCTGATACACCAGGAAAACATTGTCCGCCTTGACGCCGGTGGTGGCGTTGGTGTAGTTGGAACCGTTCCAAGAGGCGTCGGGGGAGAACTGATGATAGGCCTTGGCGATGTCGTCGATGTCGGCGAGCTCACTCTCACCGTTGATGACGTTGAGAGCGTGCTGGGCAAGGCCGGCAGAGGTGGTGTAGCCGTAGGAGTAAGCCCAAGTGCCGAAGCGGCCCGCGCCGCCCTTTTCGCAGATAGCGGTCTCGACCTTGGCAAGGATCTTCTGGAAGTCGCCGGCCTCATCGGTCAGGTCGATGCCCAGAGCACCGGGATAGCCCATCAGCGGGGAGGGCAGATCCGCCTCGATGAAGTAGCCGCCATACTCGAGCAGCTGCTTGAGCAGGGGCTCGGTGTGCGCGTCGTTGGTGCAGAAGTAAGCGGCCTTCTGACCGTACTTGCTCGCCCACTCGGGAACCTTCTCGAGAATGTAAGCCTGAGCACCGGCAACGCCGACGTCAGAGGTGGGGTCGGGAGCGGTCTCCATCTCAAAGCTCATGCCGAACTCCTCGCAGGCCGCTCTCATGACGGCGATACGACGGCTCATGGTCTCATAAGCGAGATGGCGCGGGAAGGAGATATGAACAAAGGTGTCGCAGCCAAGCTCGTGCGCAGTGCGAATAATGAGGTAGCCGCGGGCAACAAAGTCGTTGTTGCACACGAGGTCGGCAGCAGAGCCGATCTCAGGCAGATCCTCATGCGCCTCACCGGCGATGCAGAGGATGTCAGGGCGACGCTCCTTGATCTTACGGAAGGCCTCGGTCGTGCCGGGGACAGACTGGTTGACGATGATTGCCTTCATGTCGGGGTCGTCGGACAGGTTGACGATGGTCTGGATGGTGTTCTCCAGCTCTTCAGTGAAGTTATCGGGGTAGATCGCCAGCGTGACGTTCTCCTCGCCGTAAAGAGCCTGGAAGGCCTCGGCGCCGCGGCGGTCGTCCTCGGACTGAGAAACGGAGCCGGTGACAATACCGATGTGAACAGCGCTTTCCTGGCTGTCAGAATCGTCGGGGGTATCGGGAGTTTCGGGGGTGGTCTTGTCGCCGCAGGCCACAAGTGCAAGCACCATGACCAGAGCGAGCAGGATGCTCAGGAATCTTTTCATACGTAACCTCCAGTTTTAATTTTTTGCAAGAGTATTGCAGGGGTGTTTAATTACTATATACAAAATTCGGGGCCTTGTCAACCTTGGAGAGACAAAACGCGCACAAAATTCCCGCCGTTGACATACGTTTGTCAAAAAAAAGAAAGCGTGAAGCAATTCACACTTTCTTTTTTGGACTTATGAAAATTGTTCAGGCCGCTCTGCTGCGCTGGACGGAGCGGATGATCAGCAGCGTCCCGATGGTCATTGCCACGCCGATGGCAAGGCTGATGAACACATTGCGGATAAAGGCGGCAAGAATATAGTTCACAAAACAGATGGCAGCCACCGTAACGGCATAGGGGATCTGCGTGGAAACATGCTCGATGTGGTTGCAGTTCGCACCGGCGGATGCCATGATGGTGGTGTCGGAGATGGGGGAGCAGTGATCTCCGCACACCGCACCGGCCAGGCACGCGGAGATGCCCATGATCTGAAGGTCGGGCGCGGCGTTGAAAATCGGCAGGACAATGGGGATCAGGATGCCGAAGGTGCCCCAGCTGGTGCCGGTGGCGAAGGCCATAAGCGCCGCCACGACAAAGATAATGGCGGGAAGCATATTAAAGAGTCCTGCCGCCGCATGCTTCATCAGTCCCTCCACATACGTGGACGCACCGAGCAGGCCTGTCATGTTCTTGAGAGAGACGGCAAAGGTCAAAATCAAAATTGCGGGCACCATGGCGTTGAAGCCCTTGGTCATGCAGGCCATAGCGTCCTTAAAGGTAATAACGCGGCGCGCGCAGAGGTAGAAAATAGAGAGCACCAGCGCGATCAGCGCGCCCCACGGAAGGCCCACGAAGGCGTCCGTATCACCGAAGGCGGCGATGAAATCGCCCGCGTTCGTCTCTGGGTTCCAGAAACCGCCGACGTAAACAAGGCCGATGACGCAGAAAATAATGAGCATGAAGATGGGAATAAGCATATCCCACATGTTCGCGCGGGAGGAGCCCTCCTCCTGCGTTTCGCTCAACGCGCCGCTCTCGCCCTGCGCGGCCCTGAGCTCTGCCGCGGCCATGGGGCCGTAGTCCACACCGAGCACGACCATAGCGATAACAAACACAATGGTGAGGAGCGAGTAGAAGTTATAGGGGATTGCTTCGATGAACAGCTGGATACCGGACACGCCGGTGTCGAGTTTCGCGGCCACGCCGGAAACGGCGGCGGCCCACGAGGAGATAGGCGCGATCATGCACACGGGCGCGGCAGTCGCGTCGATGAGGTAGGCGAGCTTGAGGCGGGAGATCTTCTGACTGTCGGTCACCGGCGTCATGACCGAGCCGACGGTAAGGCAGTTGAAATAGTCGTCGATGAAGATCAGCACGCCAAGGGCGAAAGTTGCCAGCAACGCGCCGGCCTTGGAGTGGATATGGCCCGCAGCCCAGCGGCCGAAGGCGGCCGAGCCGCCGGTTGCGTTGACGAGCGCGACCATCACGCCGAGCATCACAAGAAAGAGGAAAATACCGGCATTGTCCGCGATGGCGGCGGTCAGTCCGTCGCTGATGATGGTATCGAGCGTACCGACCGGGCTGAAGCCTGTTGCGAGCAGCGCGCCGACGAGAATACCGACAAAAAGCGAGGAATACGTCTCCTTCGTCAGCAGAGCCAGTCCGATGGCGACAATTGGGGGAACGAGCGACCAGAATGTATTGACAAACATGATGTGTCTCCTTTCGCACAGCTGTGCAAAAAAAATTTAAGTCATGATGTTTCCATCATGACTTAAACACAACACACCTTTTGCAAGCGCAACGCAGGCCGCGTCCAACCATGACAGCTCTCCGCCTTACGGCGACAGTCCGACGGGTATTCCCCTCCGGCCCGGTAAACGCACGCACAGGAATCCGCGCGTTCCCTCGGCAGCCTCCCCTTTCGCTCACCGGTTCCTGCCGGTCATGCAGAGCTACTCTTGTCAGCTGCGCCTCTATCAAGACTTATTTAGAACAGTATGCAGTATACACCCTACATGAAAAATGTCAAGGGAATTTGTGAATTTTCTGTGACATAGGCTGCGTTTTATCCTGCGGCGCCGCACAAGCCCAGTGTAAGATACCGACGGAGCATCTGCACAAAGGTAACATGCCCCACGTCCTCCCCCGCCAGAAGCGGAAGTTCCGCGACTGTGTTTCCCTCTGCGTCGCGCACTGTCAGCGTGCCGAGCACATCGCCCGCCTGGACCGGCGCGGCAACGGACTCTTCCAGCACTGTTTGTGTGTTCATTCCGCCCGCGCGCGTCTTTTCCACCAGCAGAGTGTGCTCCGGCGGCATGACTGGCTGGACCGTCGGGCGCACGCCGAGCGTCACTTCGACCGGCGGCAGCGCTTCGTCGGGTGAAATGCTTACCAGTGTCCACGTCGAAAAGCCGTAGTTCAGCAGACTCTTCGTGTCCGCAAAGCGCTCGTCGCTTGTCTTTCCCTTGAGCACGACCGCAATGAGCTCCATTCCGTTTTTCTCCGCCGTGGCGCTTAAACAGTAGCCCGCCGAAGCAGTCGAGCCGGTTTTCAAGCCCGTCGCGCCATCGTAAAAGCGAATGAGCTTATTCGTGTTCACCAGCATGGACTCGCCGCCGCGCAGCGAATCCATCCACACGGTCGTAAACTGGCGGATATCGGGGTGTTTGAGGATCAGCTCGCGCGACATGAGTGCGATATCGTAGGCGCTTGTAAGATGTCCCGCCGCAGGCAGACCTGTGCAGTTGACAAAATGCGTGTCGTTCATCCCCAGTTCCTGCGCACGCTTGTTCATCCGCTCGACAAAGGCCTCCTCGCTGCCGGCAAGATGCTCAGCGAGCGCAACGGCGGCATCGTTGCCGGAAACGACGCAGACCGCCTTGAGCAAATCATGCACGCTCATCCGCTCGCCTTCCTTGAGCCAGATCTGGCTGCCGCCCATACCTGCCGCATGCGCCGTGCCCGTCACCATGTCGTCATAGGACAGCGCACCGGAGTCGATGGCCTCCATCGTCAGAAGCAGCGTCATGATCTTCGTCACGCTCGCAGGCTCGCGCGGCGTGTGTTCGTCCTGTGCAAAAAGCACCGTGCCGGTCTGCTTTTCCATCAGCAGCGCACTCGGAGCACTGACCACCGGGCCCTCCGCCGCAGCCGGCAGGCAAAGCAAAAGCACCGCGAGCAGGGATGCCGCCGCAAATCGTTTCATACAAACTCCCCCATTCTCAATCATTGCTTCATCCTATGCCCCCATCCGCGCGTCCATGCGAAAATTCCTGTCCCGGCAAATTTCGCCTTGCATTGCATGGAACAATCTGCTATAATGACTACACTTTGCAGGGTTAGTACATCGGTAGTGCATCGGCTTCCCAAGCCGAGAAGGCG
>JAXYYF010000043.1:0-4523 GCA_037419475.1 bacterium | reverse complement strand
GCCCTCCAGATTCAAATAGGTAAAGCTCATGGTCAATTAATTCCTTTTCATCTCTTGTCGGATGGCGGAAATGAGAATATCTCCCGCCACCACGCGATCCTCCGCCGAAAAAGCAGAGGCAAAGTTATCCGAATACAGGATCTGGCTGGAGGGCGGGAACTCCTCGTCTCCGGCGTAGATCATGATCTGCATCCGGTACCCCTCCAGAAAGTCGAAGCCGTAACCCGCGTCGCCGTGGGGCAGCTTTTCGCCGCCCAACCGCTGACAGGCGGCCGCAAAATTTGCCACCTGCGTGCCGAAAGTGAACGCTGCACGGTTCAGGCACCGGCCTGTATAGGGCGCGATATACAGCTCTCCCCACGGCATCTCCCGGAAGGTCTTGTAGCGCAGCGACAATGCCGCGCGCTTTCCCTCCAGCAGATAGCGCATCAGGAATGTCTGGCAGGGCAGATTCTGCAAAGCAAAGGCATCCTCTCTGTCCGCCGTAATGGCGTATTCCGGCCACGCGATACGGTAGGCGGCGTTCAGCAGCCGCAGGGTAAAGCAGCCGTTCTCGAAGGGAACGCCGCAGCGCGCCACCGCTTCCTGTGGGTCAAGCTTCTCAAAAAGTGCCAGATAGTGGGAAAACGGCACTTCTTCCTTGTTGTTTTGTATCTCCATCGGTCACTCCTGTACGCTGGACGGGAACAGCTCCTTGCTGGTATGGGGCAGGAAGCAGGCCGCCACAAATTCTTCCATATATCGCGGCTCGGTGGACAACTCCATATACGTCATGTTGCTGGCCAGCTCATGGACCTTTTCCTCCGCGGCGTTGGACAGCGTCAGCGCGTAGGCGCCTGCCAGTGAGGAGTTGCCGATATACTGGAACAGCGCACGGTCCACGTCCGGGAACATGCCGATGCGCACGGCGTTATCCATGTTGATGCCGCTGCCGATGCCGCCGGCCACATAGATGTGCTCCAGCACATCCACATCCATATCCAACGAGGTCAGCATGGTGTGGATCGCGGAGAAGATAGCGCCCTTGGCCCGGATGAAGCATTCAATGTCCACCTCGGTGATGGCGATTTCACGGCCGGTGTCGCTCTCGTTGCTGAAGGCCAGCACATAGCGGCCCATGCCGTGCTCATCCCGGATGATGCGGGGATTTTCGCGGACAAAATGTCCCTTGGCCGAGATGGCGGAGGTGCGGTACAGCTCGGCGATCACGTCGATGATGCCGCTGCCGCAGATACCCACCGCCTTTTGCCCCGCCTCTCCCACAATGGACAGCGTCGGCTCCAGCGTGTCGCGGTCGATGGTCACGGCCTCCACCGCGCCGTCTGTAGCGCGCATGCCGCAGGAGATGTCGCCGCCCTCGAAAGCGGGGCCTGCCGAGCAGGCGCAGGACATCATGAAGTCCCGGTTGCCGAACACGATCTCACCGTTGGTGCCCAGATCGATGAACAGGGAAAACTCATCCTTGTCCCAGATGCGGCTGGTCAGGGTACCGGCCGTGATGTCACCGCCCACATACGAGCCGATGTTGGGCGCGATGATCACCTTGGCGTCGGGATTGGCCACCAGCCGTATATCGCTGGCTTTCAGCCCGTCCCAATGGAAAAAGGTAGGGATATAGGGTTCCATCCGCACGGGATCGGCATCTACGCCCAGCAGCAGATGGTTCATGGTGGTGTTGGAAGCCACACAGCAGCGCAGGATCCGATCGGAGTCCACCTTGGCATTGCGCAGCAGTGCCTTTGTCAGCGGCTGGAGCGTTTCCTCCACCACAGCCTTCTGCAGGCGCTCCACGCCGCCGCTGCGGCCCTGCTCCACAATGCGGTTGATCACATCCGCGCCATAGCGAATCTGGCCGTTGCCGCCGCTGCCCTTGGCCAGTAGCTTTCCGGTTTTCAGATCGGTGATCACTGCTGAAACGGTGGTGGTGCCGATGTCAATGGCCAGACCGCACATAGGCTGCGGCTCTTTGGCGCTGCGCACATCCATGGCGTGGAACACGCCGCCGCGCAGCGTGCCGGCCACGGCCACATGGAAACCGCTTTCGCGCAGCACGCGGGCCAGCTTATGTACCGTGGGATAGCTCAGGCGCACCTCGTCGCACGCCAGCGCCTCCTGAAGCGCCAGCGTCAGCCGCTCGGTGTCGGGCATGGTGTCCTCCAGCGTCGGCTCGGCCATGGTGACCACCGCCTCCGTAAAATCATTGCTGAACGCCACCCCCGCCGCTTTCAGATCCTCCTCCAGCCGGGTAAAGATGGCGATCTCCTCGCCGGTGGACAGATCTGCGGTTTTCATGCGGCTCTGATAAGCCGAGGCAATATCCGGCACCATCACGGTGACATCGGAACTGACCTTGCTGGCGCAGCTCAGGCGCCAGCCGGCAGCGTAATCTTCGTCGGTGATATGGCTGGTCTGCAGACCCTCTACCGTGCCCTCCAGCAGCTTCACGCGGCACTTGCCGCATGAGCCGTTGCCCGAGCACGGCGCGTCGATGGCCACATTGGCGGCGCGGGCCGTTTCCAGCAGTGTTTCGCCGGGCGCGGCGGTGGCTGTTACCGGCGTCGCGCCGTTTTCAAAGGTAAAGATCACCTGATACATAGTACTCTCCTTGCGCGTTGTCGTACCCTGCCGCGCCGGGTCCTCCGCCGGCGCGGTAGGGAAATTCGGATTACATCAGCGGCTCCATTCCCAAAACGGGATGGTTCTTCGCCGTCAGGAATTCCATCAGGGCGTCGCAGTCGGTGCAGTCGGTTTCATCGGCGATCATGTCGCTGAAGTTATCGATGCCGTACAGTTCCTTGGCGGTCTTGTTCAGGCGGGGCGCCACATCGTCCTTCAGTTCCTTGGGCATCCACACGATACGTTCGATGCCGCCCTCGGCGTGGATAAACTTCTTGGAGGAGATGAAGTGGCGGCCATGGCCCATATAGCCGGGGGTCTGCACGCCGCCGCCGGTGCAGGAGGCCAGCTCGCCGAAGGTCATGCCCACGGGGGTGGTGCCGCTGTACTCGCGGTTCACCACGATAAAGCCGTTGGACATGGGTTCAATGCCGCAGATGCACTCAAAGCAGCCGCAGGAGGTCATGGGATCCTCCAGAATGGAGTACAGGGTGACAGACTCCACTGCGCCGTGAGTGGCGTTTTTCACGATTTCGTTGACGGACTCATAGGAGCCGGTGCGCTCATCCAGACAGCCAACCTTGTCGATGGGTTGAGACGGGCCGTTGGGATTCAGCTCATAGGTGGCCTTGGCGTCCAGCCAGGAAACGGCGCCGCACAGGCCCAGACGCTCAGGCGTGACCACGCAGCAGTGGGCGGGCGCGAAAGACTGACACAGGATGCAGGTATAGAACTGATCCACGGATTCGTCGGACATGGAGGCCAGACGGTCATCACGCATGTTGTAGCGGGGCATTGCCTGCTCTTCCAGCAGCTTTTTGGTCTCGGCCGCGTCGGTGATCAGCGTGATCTGACACTTATCCACCACGGTGTCAAACTCGTCCATGATCATGTGGTACAGCACCTCGCCGAAATCCTTCATCCGCAGGCCCTTGTCAAAGGCGTCGTTGGACACGCGGACCCGCAGCAGGTTGCGCTGGCCGGTATGCATCACACCCTCCATATAGTTGAACCATGCGTGGATCTTCCGCTCGATGACGGACTCAAAGTCCGCCTGCATTTTCTTGCCATACACCTCGATATAGGTGCCCATGGCGTACTCCGTCTCGCCGGAATCGATATCCGGGCCGATCAGAGTGATTTTATGATCCTCCACCTGATCGGCGTCCTTCATCAGAACCAGCTCGCAGGTGGGATTTTTCGCAGACCAGAATTCGGCCTTCACATCCGCCTTGCGGATGATCTCGCCCTCGAAGGCGGCGGAGAAGGCCACGGGGATAGGCAGTTCTTTGGACTTGATCTTGATGTTGCGCAGCTCCAAAGAGTGCTTGACGGTTTCGTTGTGATCCAGAACGGATTCCAGTGCGCCGGGTACCTGATTCTCGCCCAGATCGATATCCGCCACTACCGGGAAACCCAGTGCAATGGCGCCGGCGCCGGCGGAAACCACCACATTGTCGATGGCGCCGAAGGTGTTGACGAACGCGGGAACGCGTTCCTTGGTATAGGCCAGCAATCCGGGCAGATCGCCGGGCTGCACATTGCCGAAGATCAGCGCGGCGCGGATGGCCACGGTGACCACATGGATCACGGCGGTCACGTCGTGTCCCAGCGGGATCACGCGGAACTCCAGACCCATTTTCACGCCGCCCTCGGCGCACTGCTCGATCACATCGCCCACCATGAAGGTCATGATGCCCTTGGACTGATAGTCCTTGACCACCTTCACCGCGTCGGCGGGATCGTCAGCTTTGCCCAGCACCACCGCCACGCCGGGGATATCGCCGGTGACCAGAGGCACGCCCAGAGAACGGATGACGGGATCGGGCACAAAGCCGATGCCGGGCACGGCCGCCTGCTCATAGGCATCCTTGGGTTCCACATATTTCAGACCCTCCAGGATTTCC
>JAXYYF010000042.1:0-1768 GCA_037419475.1 bacterium | reverse complement strand
ATGACCTCGTTCGGCATCGGCGCGTTGACGACCACGCCGTAGGCGCCCTGATGCTCCGCCTGCATGGCAAGACGCACACTGCGGCTGCCGTTGGTGAAGCCGCCGCCCACGCCGACAAACACCGGCACGTCGGCCACGCTGATGACCGCCTGCGAGATCGACGCCTGCGGTGTAAAGGGGTACACAGCAATGATCGCGTCGGCATTGATGTTCTTGACAATGGCGACGTCCGTGGAAAACGCGATCGACTTGATGCGCTTTCCGAAAATGCGGATGCCGCTGCACTCACTGATACAGTGCGGCAGCGTCAGTCCGTGGCTGCGCAGCGTACCGCTGTAGCTTGGCACATATTTCCCCATGTCGCACCTCCTGTCTCATCTTCTTATTATGTAGTAGATATATATTATACAAAAGATGTACGGCATGCAGATGAATAAATTGTGAATTCCCGTTAAATTCGCGTCAAGAAACGTGTGCGGCACAGCGACTCGGCGCGCACGGCACGTGTATGCGCAATGGGCTGCCAGCTCCTGGTGCGGCTGACAAGCGAGAGAAGCTGAAGCGGCAGCCACGCCGCCATGAAGAGCGGGAAGCCAGCAACGGTTCGGAGGATGCGGCGGTCGCGGTAGCCGCCGAGCACAGCGAGCAGCGCGGCAAAGGCCATCATCCCCAGCGTACTCACGGCCAGTGAAAGCAGCGCGGTCAGCGCAAACGCAGCAATCGTTCCCTGCGAGAGCGCTGAGAGGATGCCGAGCATCAGAGGCAGAACTGTCGCCGTCTGCAAAAACGGCGTGTTGACCACCAGCAGCGCGTCCAGCGCGCGCAGCGGCGCGCTCCCCCGCAGCGCCGCGCAGAGCGCACCGCTCTTGCACACTGCCACGTCCATGATGCCGCTGCACCAGCGGCGGCGCTGGCGGAGCGAAATGGGAAAGCGCTCCGGTGCTTCGTCATAGGTCAGCGCGCCGGGAACGAAGTGCACGCGCACGCCGTGCGCCGCACACTGGGCGGCAAACTCCGCATCCTCTGCGATGGTTGTGGTGTTCCAGCCGCTGAAACGCTCAAACACCGAACGGTGGACGGCAAAACCCGTACCGACAAGCTTGGAGGACAGGCCGCAGTTCATGCGGGCGCGGGAGAAGAATGTGTCAAAGAGCGTGAAGTAGAGCCCATAGCAGCCGGTGAGCCACGAATCATAGGGATTCTTCGCCCGCATGGCTCCTTTGCACACCTGTGCGCCCGCACAGAAGGCATCGTTCATGCGTGCAAGGAACTGCTCGTCCACAACATTGTCCGCATCAAAGACGCAGAAAGCGTCGTAGCGCTGCGGCAGGAGCCACGCCACCGCCTCATGCAGCGCATCGCCTTTGCAGCGAACCGGCTCAAAGCAGCGAAAGATCCGCGCGCCCGCCGCAAGAGCCGCGGCCTCGGTATCATCGGTGCAGTTATTGGGGATCACATAAATGTCATACAGCACATCGGGATAGTTCTGCACCCGCAGACTTTCAATCAGCGCGCCGATGACCGCCTCTTCATTGCGCGCGGCGATCAGGCAGGCAAAGCGTGTGCGCGGCGCGCAGACGGCGTAGGGCTTCGGCCGGCGCAGCGCGAAGAGCGCCACGGCAAGGAACCACAGACTCGCCGCCTTGAGCAGCAGCGTCAAAATCACGATCAAAAGGTCGAACATAAGAAAAGTCCGCCTTTCACTTGGGATGATCCAAGCATAACAGGCGGTCTTTAAACTGTACTGTAGTTTTATTTAAATTCTCTT
>JAXYYF010000041.1:0-4415 GCA_037419475.1 bacterium | reverse complement strand
TTATCGGCAACCTCATTCTCCACGGCGATGGTATCAATGGCAATCATGCTGCCATTTGCAAATTTTAGTTCCACACAAGCATTATCCATGTTGAACTCACAAGAAATCAATCTATCCATAAGCAACCTCCATAATATGGGATATTAAATCATCCCAAAATATTTCATAGCTTCTCGGATTGCTTTCTCTTTTTCCGGCGGACACTGGGGCTGTCTGGAATCTTCGGATTTGGGCAGATTGTAGTTCTTGCCGACCTCAATCCCACATTTTCGTTTAATCTGCGAGATATAAAGGTTGGATACCTTTAACCCGCTATGCTCCAGCACATAGTCCTTGATCTGGGTGTAGGTTGCCCCATCCTGAAATTCGGACATATCCATATCTTCCAAAGAGAACTCAACCCGAATCTTTTTCGAGTCGACCTCACCCTTGGAAAGCAAGACAACCGTCTCAACATGCGGCGTCTGCGGGAACATATCCACGGCCAACGCCTGCGTGAGCGTGTAGCCGTGCTGTGTGAGCAGCTTCACGTCGCGTGCAAGCGTGCCCGGGTCGCAGGAGACATAGACAATCCGCGGCGGCTGCATGGACACCATCGCGTCGATGGCTTCCGGGGACATGCCCTTGCGTGGGGGATCGGCCACGATGCAGTCCGGCCTGACGCCGCGCCGGGCCAACTCCGCCGCAGCGGCACCGGCATCGGCGCAGAGAAATTCCGCATTCTTGATGCTGTTTCGCTCCGCGTTGCGGCGCGCATTCTCAATCGCCTCCGGCACGATCTCGGCCCCGATGACGTGCGCGGCCTTGCGCGCCAGACACAGGCTGATCGTCCCGGCACCGCAGTACAGGTCCAGCACCTGATCCGTCGGCGCGTTGACGGCGTATTCCACCGCGCGCTCATACAGCCGCTCGGCCTGCACGGGATTGACCTGATAAAACGCCTGCGGCGAGAGCGTGAACGTCAGCCCGCAGAGCCGGTCAGTCAGCTCTGGCTCGCCCCAGAGCGTATAAAAATCTCCGGCGAGCACGACGTTGCCCTTTTGCTTGTTGACATCGAGCACGATGCCGGTCAGCTCCGGGCAATGCTCGCGCAGGTAGGCAACCAAATCGTCCGTCTGCGCGCCGAAGCCGCGCGCAGAGACGATGCAAAGCACGGCGTCGGGCGTGTGCATGGCGCAGCGCGTGAACAGATGCCGCACCGTTCCGCGTCCGGTGGCTTCATCATACGGCGCGACGCCGCGCAGATTCATCCAATCGCAGACTGCCTGCGCCGCCTTGTCCGCGAGCGGGAGCTGGAGCAGACACTGCTCCACGGGCGTGATGTCATGGCTGGATGCGCGGTAAAAGCCCTTGACCACGCGGCCGTTCTTTTTGCCGACGGCGTAAATCGCTTTGTTCCGGTAACAGAGCGGATACTCCATGCCGATAATATCCTGCACCGGCGTCGAAACGCCGCCAATGCGCGTGAGCGCATCATTGACGCGCGCAAGCTTCATGCGCAGCTGCTCGTCATAGTCCATGTGCTGCAGGCTGCAGCCGCCGCAGGTGCGGTAAACAGGGCAGGGCGGCTCCGTGCGTGCCGCGGCAGGAGACAGGCACTGCTCCGCCTTACCGTAGACGGCATTTGCCGTCACCTTCAGGATGCGGACCTGCCATGTCTCACCGACGAGTGCGCCTTTCACGAACACGGCGCGGCCGGCGATGTGGCACACACCCGCGCCGTCGGACGTATAGCCCGTGATCTGCGCGGTATGCAGTTGGTTTTTCGCAAGCTGCTCCATAGCTTATTCCGCTTCCTGACCCGCGATGTGCATATACTCGTCGTACGTGCAGCGGCGGTCGATGATGCCGTCGGGCGTGATCTCAATGATGCGGTTGGCGACCGTCTGCGTGAGCTGGTGGTCGTGGCTCGTGAAGATGATGTTGTAGGGGAAGGCGGCCATGCCGTTATTGAGCGCCGCAATGCTCTCCAGATCGAGGTGGTTCGTCGGCTGATCGAACACGAGGAAGTTCGCGCCCGAGAGCATCATCTTTGAGATCATACAGCGCACTTTCTCGCCGCCGGACAGGACCTTGACCTGCTTATAGACATCGTCGCCGGAAAACAGCATCCGGCCGAGGAACGTGCGCAGGTAGCTCTCACGCTTATCGGTGGAGAACTGGCGCATCCAGTCGATGAGGTCATAGTCGCAGTTTTCAAAATAGCTGTTGTGATCCTTCGGGAAGTAGGCCTGCGTGGTCGAAACGCCCCACTTAACCGTGCCCTCGTCCGGCTCCTCGTCGCCCATGAGGATCTTGAAGAGCATCGTCACGGCGAGCTCATTCTTGCCGAGAATGGCGATCTTGTCCTCTTTGCCGACAATAAAGCTCACGTGGTTGAGCAGCTTTTCGCCGTCGACGGTCTTACTGATGTCCGTCACGAACAGGCGGTCCTTGCCGGGCTCGCGCTCGGCCTTGAAGCCGACCCACGGATAGCGGCGGCTGGAGGCGGGCATGTCCTCAACGGAGATTTTTTCGAGCAGCTTGCGGCGGGATGTCGCCTGCCGGGATTTGGACTTGTTGGCGGAGAAGCGGGCAATAAAGGTCTGCAGCTCCTGAATTTTCTGCTCGGCGCGCTTGTTCTGATCCTTGACGAGCTTTTGCATGAGCTGGCTGGATTCGTACCAGAAGTCGTAGTTGCCGACGTACATCTTGATCTTGCCGTAGTCGATATCGACGATGTGCGTGCAGACGTTGTTGAGGAAATAGCGGTCATGCGACACGACGAGCACCGTGCCGTCGTAATCCATCAGGAAATCCTCCAGCCAGACGACACTCGCAAGGTCAAGGTTGTTCGTCGGCTCGTCGAGCAGGATGATGTCCGGGTGGCCGAAGAGCGCCTGCGCCAGCAGGACTTTGACCTTCAGGCGCGGATCCATGTCGGACATCATGGTCTCGTGATGCTCCGGCGCGACGCCGAGGCCCTGCAGGATGCGGGACGCATCCGACTCCGCCTCCCAGCCGCCGAGATCGGCAAACTCCTCCTCCAGCTCGGAGGCGCGAATGCCGTCCTCATCCGTCATCTCGTCCTTGGCATAGATGGCGTCCTTCTCCTTGCCGCAGTCGTACAGGCGCTGGTTACCCATGATGACCGTGTCCATGACGGTATAGGCATCGTACATGGTCTGATCCTGCTTGAGGACGGACATTCTGGCCTTGGGGTCGATATAGACGTTGCCGGTGCTCGGCTCGAGCTGACCGGAGAGGATCTTCAGAAACGTGGATTTGCCGGCGCCGTTGGCGCCGATGATGCCATAGCAGTTGCCGGGGGTAAACTGCAGGTTCACCTTGGAAAACAGCGGGGCGCCGCTGTACTGCAGCGAGAGGTCATCAACAGTGATCATTTTGGAAACTCCTTCGTTACAATAGATAATGTATTAGTTTATCATATTTTCCTGCACTTGAACAGCACAAATGAACAGAGCCGGCGATTTTTCGCCGACTCTGCGTTTTGCTTATTCTGCAAGCACCTTTTTCAGCCGCGCATAGCGTGGGAGGCCGTTTTCCAACGGAATCTCCGGCACGCCCTGAATGAGCGGCAGGGCATAGTCGATAAAGTCCTGCGTGACGTTGTTGCCCTCCGGCACGATCCATTCCACCGGGACTTTCTTTTCGTAGTTCGCAACATCGGAGAGCGGAATGAGCTTCATGCGGCAGGTATACTGACCGTCCGCCATCACGCGCTCAAACGCGACCATCTTTCCGGTCTCACCGGAAAGCGCTGCCTCGACGGCCATCTTGCCGGCAGCAAACGCCTCATCGATATCCGTCTGGGAGGCGAGATGCGCGCCCGCGCGCTGCAGCAGCGACAGTTCAATGCCGCGCACCTTGGCGTGCTCGCGCTCTTTGATCACCTGCGCCAGACGCGCCGCCAGACCGCCAAGCTGCGCATGGCCGAAGCCGTCGGTCGCAGAGGCCTTGGCCTCGGAAACGAACGAGCCGTCCGCGTAGTGGATGCCCTCGGAAACGGCGATAAGAACGTTGTTTTTCTCCTCATAGATGCGGTGCACATCCGCAAGGAACTGCTCCATGTCAAAATCAACTTCCGGCAGATAGATCAGGTCCGGCCCGGAGCCGCAGGCCGATGCCAGCGCGGCGCTGCCGGCCAGCCACCCGGCGTGGCGGCCCATGATCTCCACGACCGTGATCGTGCCGGTATCATACACACGGCAGTCCTTGGACACTTCCATGCAGGAGGTCGCTATGTACTTGGCGGCGCTGGCGAAGCCGGGGCAGTGATCGGTGCCGAAGAGGTCGTTGTCAATGGTCTTAGGCACGCCCATCACGCGGCAGTCCCAATCGTGCGCCTGCATGTAACGGCTGATCTTGTTGCAGGTGTCCATGGAGTCGTTGCCGCCGTTATAGAAGAAATAGCG
>JAXYYF010000040.1:0-4360 GCA_037419475.1 bacterium | reverse complement strand
GCACCTCAAGCTAGCCTGTCTGCCAATTCCAGCACACCCGCATTTTCATCAGTCTCTCAAACGACCGCTTTGCTATTATAAGCCTTTTTGGATGCAAATGTCAACCTTTTTTTCAAAGGGAAAGAAAAAGTTTTTGTGCCGATTTTGGGCGAAGTTAAAAGCTGAACTTATAGCAGCGAGAGCGTCTCGCCGACTGCTCCTGTGATGACAAGATTGGCACGCAGATCGCTGCACAGAGGTGTTTTGTTAATGACGACCAGCTTATGCCCGCGGTAGTAATCAATCAGTCCTGCGGCGGGATAGACGGCCAGCGAGGTGCCGGCAATGATGAGCATGTCGGCCTCGGAAATATACTTCACAGACTTCAGGAGCGTTGTTTCGTCCAGCCCTTCTTCATAGAGCACGACATCCGGCTTGATGCGGCCGCCGCAGGAGCAGTGCGGAACGCCGGCAGAGCGCAAAATATCATCCATGCCGTAGAATTTACCGCATTTTTCGCAGTAGTTGCGCAGAACACTGCCATGAAGCTCAAGAACCTCATGGCTGCCGGCCGCTTGGTGGAGGCCGTCAATGTTCTGCGTGATGACTGCGCGCAGTTTACCGGCGCGCTCCCATTCCGCAAGCTTCAGATGCGCGGCGTTCGGCTTGGCACAGGGGCAGAGAAGCTTTGCGCGGTAGAAGGCAAAGAACTTTTCGGGATAACGCTCATAATAGGTATGGCTGAGGATCGTCTCGGGGGGGATCGTCCCACTGCTGATGATAAAGTCCATCGGTGCTGCGGAAGTCGGGGATGCCGCTTTCGGTCGAAACACCGGCACCGCCGAAAAAGACAATGTTGTCGCTGTGGTCGACGAGCTCCTTGAGCCGCTTGATCTCATCCGTCATATTGCGTGTCCTTTCTATTTGGTGTAATCCTTGTCGATCTGAACAACGGCAAAGAAGCGGTCGTCCAGCTTCCTGACGGCATCCCGGATCTCCTGTGCGACCTCGCGGTCACTCAGGCGGAAGCCGAAAGGCACCACTGCATCGAAAATGACATTCGTGTGCGTTGGACCGGTGACCATGCGGAAGTCGTGAATGGTGATCGTTTCGTCGATATTCTTGACGAGCCGGGCGATCTTTTCCCGCGTGTCGCGGGTGACGGCGTCGTCGGTGACGATGGGATCCATGTGGATCACGGCTTCGCAGCCGAGCTCACGGCGCAGCGCCTGCTCGGCGTTGTCGATCTCGTCATGCATTTCCAGAATGTCGCCGTGGGCGGGGACCTCCGCGTGCAGCGATACCATCACGCGGCCCGGTCCGTAGTCATGGACGACCAGATCGTGGATGCCGCGAATGTGCGGCGAGGAGAGCACGATCTGCTCCACGCGACGGACAAATTCCGGTGCGGGAGGCTGTCCGAGCAGCGGAGAGATGGTGTCGCGCGCGGCCTGAAGCCCGGCCCAGAGGACAAGCAGCGCAACGACAATACCGCACCAGCCATCGATCCTCAGTGCGGTGAAATGGCCGATAAGTGTTGCGGCCAGAACGGCGGCAGTGGCGGTGCAGTCGGACAGACTGTCCATCGCCGTGGCCTCCATTGCGGCGGAGTGGATCTTTTTTCCGACCGCGCGGTTGTAGAGATACATGTATAGCTTGACGAAAATCGAGATGAGCAGGATTGCGCCGGTGAGGAGTGTGAACTCCACCGCTGCGGGATGAAGGATCTTCTCCACAGCGCTTTTGGCCAATTCAAGACCCATAAGCAGAATGACCATAGAGACGATCAGACCGGAGATATATTCCAGCCGCCCATGACCGAAGGGGTGTTCGGGGTCGGGCTTTTGACCGGCCAGCTTGAAGCCGAGCAGCGTGACGATGCTCGCGCCTGCGTCGGAGAGGTTGTTGAAGGCGTCGGCAGTGATGGCGATGGAGCCGGAGAGCGTGCCGGCGAGCAGCTTGAGTGCGAAGAGAAGAAGATTCAGGCAGATGCCGACCGTGCCGCAGAGCACGCCGTAGGCCTGACGAACGGCAGGAGAGGAGACCTCACCGCTGTTTTTAATAAAGGTTCGCGCGAGCAGAGAGATCATAGGGTTTTCTCGCTTCCTTTTGATTTTGCGGGGAAGAAAAAGCGCTTGGTGAACAGGTAACACAGCGGGACAAGGTAGAGCAGACAGGCGTAGGGGACCGCGGCCGCGCTGACCTCCAGTGCGCTGAGGGGAACGGAGCATGCGATGCACCATGGGATCAGACCGGCGATCAGAACGCCGGAATTGGCGATGTCCATGGCAAGCTCCTCGTGCTCGGCACCGTCTCTGGCGTAGACCGCGCCGACAAGCTCATGCTCGATCATGACGACGATGGTCTGGTTGCACAGAACCATGGAGGCGGGAATGCTCAAAAGCACCATGGCCGGAAAGCGGCCGATGAGGTCGGAGACCCTTTGCAGAAGGGCCTGCGCGGGCTTGAGCACGTCAGTTCCATCGAGAATGCCGGTATAAAAGGCGGCAAGCGGGATCATCAAAAGCGGCGTTTTCATGCTGAAGAGTCCGCCGCCGGAAATGACGGAGGCCAGCACGCCCTCCGTCGGATGATATCCGAGGATCATGACGCGGAGCGTGTCGAACACACCGCCGCCCTGTATCGTGACGGTGAAGAAAAAGGACAGTGCGGCGCTGATGGCCATGGCCGTGCGGATGGGAACGCGCATGAGCGGCAGAACCAACATGATGAGCGCGGGAAGAAGCGCCCATGGGGAGATGACGAAGCTCTCCTCAAGTGCGCGGAACATCGTCTCGTCCACGGCGGTGATCGGATTGCGGAACGAGAGCACAGCGTAGATCGCCAGACAGAGTGCATAGGGGAGAGCGGCGGTTTTGAACATGCGGCGGACATTGCCGTAGAGGTCGGTCTCCGTCAGTGCGGCGACAAGACTGGCGCACGACGAGGTCGGCGCGCCGCGGTCGCCGAAATAAATACCGGAGAGGATCACGCCGGCGGTCACGGTCTCACTCACGCCGCCGGAGCGGGCGAGCGTCATGAGCACGACGCCCACCGTGCCCGCCACGCCGAACGAGGTACCGAGAGCGTAGCTGACGATGACCGTCAGCAGAAAGGCTACAAGCAGAAACAGCTGCGGCGTGATGATGCGGATGCCGTAGTAAATAAAGAAAGCGATGGTGCCGCACGAACGCCACAGTCCGGTGAGCAGACCGATGAAAAAGAGAATGCGCAGCACGATCATGCTCTTCGGCATTTTGCTCCATGCCATTTTGGCAAGCGCCCCCGCGCTGTAGCCACGCTTGAGACCGAGAACAAAAAAGAGCGAGAGAGCGAAAAGCAGCGCCCACGCAAGGGAAAAGCCGCGGACAAGGCAGAACAGCATGGCCGCGAGAAAGAGCAGAAAGCATACGACGGAAGCCATCGGGAGTTACCCTCGCTTTCCCGGAATTTGCAGTGTCATGTGGCAGCACAGACGGTCAAGATCCTCGTCTGTCGCTGCGCCGATACGCAGCTTTGCCCCGCAGTCCTCGCAGATCAGGTCAACGGCGGCGGGCCGGACCTGCATCCGGTAACGTTCGCTTCCGCACTTGCAGGTGATGCCGTGCGGCCGCGCGGCGATCTCCTTTAATTCCGAGAGGACTTCATACATAATGACCGTATCGGTGAATGCTTCGGGCGAATCGCCCTGTGCGGCCTGTTTTTCCGCCGTGATCTGAAGCTGTTCGAGCGCACGCTCAACAGCGTAGTCCTCGCCAATAAAGCAGCACAGCTCCGATGTTTTCGGACAGGCGAGGCCGATACCCTCGCCTTTGAGCAGGCTCTCGGCGCCGCACTCGGCCAGATGCTCCTCGCTGCAAACGCCGCAGGGGACGCTGATGCGGAATTTTTCGCCGTCGAAATCGATTTGAAGCTCGCTTTTGCCGCAATCGCACTGCACGATCGCGCCGGAGGCGGCGAGGGCGAAGCGGGAGCGGAGCTGTTTGACAGGCTTTTTGCAATGCGGGCAGAGATACCCAATCGAGCGCATTTCCTCTTTCATATGGAGATCCTCCGTGAGAAGTGATAGTCTACATTTATTATACATCCATCGGCGCGGGAATGCCAATCCTTTTTAGCGCACGGCGGATGGACATGCCGGCCTTTTTCATGCAGCCGATGACCTGAAGCCACTCAAGATCCGACTCATGGAACATGCGCATGCCGCCGGAGGAGCGCTCCACAAAGGGCAGCAGACCTTCCTTATCATAGTAGCGCAGCGTGGAGGCGGGAACCTCGAGCAGCTTTGCCAAAACCGTACCTTCCATTCGGGATAGAAGCGAAAGAGGAAGAAAGCCGGCCTCTCGGTGCATGAGAGGAGGTGAACGACTCTTGGAGCTGA
>JAXYYF010000039.1:0-4093 GCA_037419475.1 bacterium | reverse complement strand
ACTCCGCCGTGATGTACGGCAGCCGCATCGAGGAGCTCAACGAGATGCACGGCGCCTACAGCGAGGAGGAGGCCCGTCTCGATCACAACCTCCATATGCTCGGAGTCAAGACCGACAATCTCATGGAGCTGACCTACACCGACCGCAAGCGTATCCACAACCTCAAGTATTACACTTGGGTCGAGCAGCAGGCGCGCGACGTCAAGGACCTCAACGCGCTTTGGTACGACACCAAGGGCACTTGGGACGCCGTCCATGCACAGGCGAGTGAGCTCGACGAGCTTATCAACGAGTTCAACGAAGCCACCGGCCTTCTCAAGGCACTCTAAAAATAGGGAGCAGGCTCCCTGCTTCCACTGGTAGAGGGTAACTCTCACCGCATAGCGGAAGAGGAGACAATGGCGGCTTGCTCCGAAACCCCGCCGCAGCAGCGGTTGAGCGGAGATAGGAGCAGACCGAATCGAAAGCTGGATAAAATTTCATTGCACAGCGTGTGCAGCATCCCCGCAGATAGAGACCGGCAATGGCGGGTCAAGGGCGCAGCCCTTGCGCTTCTCTGGGGTTTCCAAAAGGGGATATCTCTTACGGTAAGAGATGTCCCCTTTTGACCGGTGTCTGCGCCTGTGCAGATTAAGGAGTAAATATGCTCAAAAACGTCAAATGTGCGCGCTGCGTCAAGTGCGGCAAGGAATACGAGGCTGTGCCGAACCTTACGAACTGCTCGTGCGGCGGCATCCTCGACATCATCTATGATTACGACTATATCAAGTCGAACCTCACCAAGGAAAAACTCAAGAGCCGCCCAAACACCATGTGGCGCTACCGTGAGCTGCTCCCGGTCGAGGAGACCACGCCGGACACGCCTCTGCGCGTGGGCTGGAGCCCGCTCTACGAGGAGGAGCGCCTTGCCAAGAAACTGGGGCTCAAGAAGCTCTGGGTCAAGGACGACGGCCAGAACCCGACTGCGAGTCTGAAGGACCGCGCTTCCGCTATGGCGGTCGCCAAGGCGAGGGAGGCGGGCGCGGAGATCATCGCGTGCTCGTCCACCGGCAACGCAGCCTCGTCGCTTGCGGGCAATGCTGCGGCGGCCGGCCTCAAGACCTTCATCTTCGTGCCCTCCCGCGCGCCCAAGGGCAAGGTCGCGCAGCTGATGACCTTCGGCGCGAACGTCATTTCCGTGCAGGGTAATTATGAAGAGACCTTTGAGCTTTCCAAGAAAGCCATCGACAAATGGGGCTGGTACAACCGCAACGCGGCCATCAATCCCTATCTCTCTGAGGGGAAAAAGACCGTCTCGCTCGAGATCGCCGAGCAGCTTGACTGGAAGATGCCTGACTATCTCGCCATTTCCGTCGGTGACGGCTGTACCATCGCAGGCGTGTGGAAGGGTCTCAAGGATCTCTACGCCATCGGCTTTATTGATAAGCTCCCGCGCCTGATCTCCGCGCAGGCGGAGGGCTGCCATCCTATCAATCGCGCCATTGCGGAGGATAAGCCGTGGGAGCCGATGGAGGAGAATACGCTGGCCGACTCCATTGCCGTCGGCGTGCCGCGCAACGCGGACAAGGCGCTCATGGCGATCCGTGAGTCGAACGGCATCGTGGTAAACGTCACGGACGAAGAGATCATGGCGGCGCAGAAGCTCCTCGGTACGACCTGTGGCGTGTTCGGCGAGCCGGCGGGCGTGACGGGCACGGCGGGCGTGAAGAAGCTCTGCGAGCTGGGTGTTCTCGGCGCGGACGATACGGTCGTCTCTGTCGTGACCGGCAACGGTCTCAAGGACGTGGCGAACGCCATCAAGTTCTGTGGTGAGCCGATGAGCCTGCCGAACGACCTTGATCTGCTGGTCGAGGAGTTCGATAAGCGCGGCATCGAGACGAAGTAAAAAAAGAAAAGCCTTCGGAAACCGACCGGTTTCCGAAGGCTTTTTGCATTTTGAGGGTGCTTACACGTCAAAAACGCCCATGATGGCGATGCCGACGACCACAAGCGCAATCATGGCGTAGTGCTTCCACGAGAGCTTTTCGCGCAGGAACAGGCGGCTCCAGAGCACGCTGGCTGCACAGTAGGAACTGATGATGGGCGCGGACATGGCAAGATGCTCTGTGTCCGCAATGGCGTAGATATAGGCGAACTGACCGGCGGTCTCACAGAGCGCGCCGATGTACTTCGGCGCTTCCTGCCTCGGAAGAAGCTTTTCCTTGCGGATGACGACCACATAAATGAAGCAGACCACGGCGGCGAAGAGGAAGGTGAGCTCATAGGCCGCGTTCGCGCTGCCCTCGTCCAGTGTTTCAAGCACGCGGTTGTCGGCAAAGGTGCCCGCCGCGTCAAGCAGACAGTAGGCTACGGGAAGCGCGAGGGCAAGGAAGCTCTTGGCATACTTGCGGTTGCCCTCGGCCTGACGCGCCGCGCGCAGCTCGGGGTCCTCGGTGGCATCCACCACGCCGAGGCCGATCGCACCGATGCACACAAGGATCACGGCGAAAATGGCGAGCGGGGAGTAGTCCTCGCCGCCGAGGAAGGCGAGCGTCATTACGGCGACGAGCGCGCCGGAGGAATTGCAGATCGGCGAGGAAACAGACAGCTCGATGTACCGCAGCCCCAGATAACCGAGCGTCATGGAGCTGATGTAGAGCAGCGATACGGGCAGGTAGGTGAGGATGATGGAAAAGCTGATCTCCGTCCCGCCAACGAAGATCTCAAACGCCGCGTGCAGGCCCATGATGACGCCGACCGCAATGACCATCTTGAGATGGCTGAGCGAGTCGTCCTCGTCACGGCAGCCGATTTTGGAAAAGAGGTCGCTGCCGCTCCAGCAGAGCAGCGCAATGAGAGAAAGCCAGAACCACATATTGAATTATTGAACTCCTTTTTCTTTGTCAGTTTTTTGATTTTATGAAAGAAAACGACTGACAGAGACCGGCGGGGGTCTGCGCCGGAAATGGCGGTTGGTGAGGGGCGTCCTCCGAATGAGCATAAATCCTCCGGTGAGAGCGTCAGGGCAGTGTGAGCAGCCCTGCGTCGAGCAATTTCTGAACAGAGAGCAGTACGCCGAGCTTGGCGTGATACCACGTCAGGCCGCCCTGATAATAGACCGCATAGGGCGGGCGGATGGGGCCGTCGGCGGAGAGCTCGATGGAGCTGCCCTGCACGAACGCGCCTGCGGCCATAATGACCTGCGAATCATAGCCGGGCATATCGCCGGGGACGGGATCGACGTAGCTGTCCACCGGAGCGGCGGACTGAATGCCCTTGCAGAAGGCGATCATGCCCTCCGGAGACTTGAGCTCAACGCACTGGATGATGTCGTGCCGCTCCTCTGTGGAAGAGGGAACGACGCGGAAGCCGAGCGATTCATACACCGCAGCGGTGAACACCGCGCCCTTGATGGCGCCGGAGACGACATTCGGCGCGAGAAAAAAGCCCTGATAGAGCGAGGGCATGAGCCCGAGGTTTGCGCCGACCTCCTGCCCCAGACCGGGCGCGGAGAGCCGGTAGGCGCAGCGGTCCACACATTTCTGCGTGCCGGCGATATAGCCGCCGATGGGAGCGAGGCCGCCGCCGGGGTTCTTGATGAGGCTGCCGACGATCATATCCGCGCCGACGTCGCTCGGCTCGATGGTCTCGACGAACTCGCCGTAGCAGTTGTCGACCATGATCGTGATGTCGGGCTTCACTTCGCGGCAGACGGCAATGGCCTCGCCGATCTGCGCGACCGAGAGCGTCGGGCGGGGCTGATAGCCCTTGGAGCGCTGAATGTGGATGAGCTTTGTTTTCTCCGAAATGGCCGCGCGGATGGCGGGAAGATTAAAGCTGCCGTCCTCTAAAAGGTCGACTTGACGGTAGCTTACGCCGTATTCGGCGAGCGAGCAGGGCGAGGGACGGATGCCGATGACCTCCTCGAGCGTATCGTAGGGCTTGCCGGAGATGGCCAGCAGCTCATCGCCGGGCAACAGATTTGCACTCAGTGCGACGGCGAGCGCGTGCGTGCCGCAGGTGATCTGGGGGCGCACAAGCGCGGCTTCGGTGTGGAATGCGTCGGCGTAGACGCGCTCTAAATTGTCGCGGCCCTCGTCGTCGTAGCCGTAGC
>JAXYYF010000038.1:0-4275 GCA_037419475.1 bacterium | reverse complement strand
TTGCCGCCGGAAAGAGGGAATACCTATGAACCTATCGACCGTTGCATCGACCTGCTCGGAGATCACGGTCATCCTCGCGGCGCTGGCCATGCTCATCAAGCCCATCCGCAACAAGCTGCCGGGGCTGGACAAGCTGACCGATGCGCTCAAGTGCCAGCTCCGGCACGACATGCTGCACACCTACTACCGCCACAGGGAGGGCCACACCATCCGGCAGTACGAGCTGGAGGATTTTCTCTATCTCTACCGCGGGTACAAGGCCCTCGGCGGAAACAGTTTTATCGACCGCATCAAGTCGGAAATCGACGAGTGGGAGGTGGTAAGTTGATGGATTGGGCCGAAACCATCCTCGCGGGCGTGTGCGTGGTCTGCATGACGCTTCTGGGCATCGACCTCTATAAGTCCGCGCGGGAAAAACTCAAGACCATGCGCAAGCGCGACAAGTACGTCTGGGCGGCCATCTTTAACCTGACGTGGTACTGCATCGTGAGTCTCGTACTCACCGCCAACGACAAGACCGTGCCGGACAGCCTGACCGTCGCGTGGTTCGCCGCGTGGACGGCAGAGCTTGCCCTGCTCGCCAATATCAAGATCAAAGGAAAGGACGATTGAAATGGACCTCTTGCTGAAAAAACTCGCGAACCTCCTGAGCGTGAAATCGCTCGTGACCATCGCGCTGACCATCACGTTCTGTGTGCTCACCATCCAGAACGCGATCCCTGAGAACTTCATGAACGTCTACACGATGGTCGTGACGTTCTATTTCGTCAAGCAGCTCAACACGGAGACGGACAATGGCGCAGGCAAGTGACATCCTCGCCGTGGCGGTCAAAGAGATCGGCACGGTCGAGCAGAGCGGTAACCGGCAAAAGTACGGCAAGGCCTACGGCATGGACGGCGTGTACTGGTGTATGCAGTTCGTCTGGTGGTGCTTCCAGCAGGCAGACAAGACGCTCTTTATGTCCGGCGGCAAGACGGCCTCCTGCGGCGAGCTGATGCGCTGGGCGCAGGCACACGGTCAGTGGGTCACCACGGGCTACCGGCCCGGCGACGTGCTGATCTACGACTTGCCCAGCACGGTGTACAAGACCGACCATTGCGGCATCTGCGAGAGCGTCAGCGGGCAGTATGTCACCGCCATCGAGGGCAACACCTCCAACGGAAACACCGGCAGCCAGAGCAACGGCGACGGGGTCTACCGCCGCAAGCGCAAGCTCTCGCTGGTGCTCGGCGCGTACCGCCCGAAGTACGACGACTATCGCGCGCAGCTCCAAAAGCGGGCGGGGTTGGAAGACAAGACGATGGACTACCTCGCGGCCTACAAGTACGGCAGCGACCTGATCCGCAAGCTCGCGACGATGAAATAATTGTGCCCGATTCGGGCACGGAAAGGAAAACCGGTGGGAAGTCTGCAACACTTCCCCTCGCGTGGGCGCCTGCAAGCCGTGGTGCCTCTATGGACACACAGCACAGAGAGATCCGCGCTCAGCTTTCCGCAATGGCTCCGCGCAGGGCCATTGCCTACATTCGCTCCTTCGACCTGCCGCCCGACGAGGCCGCGAGCCTCATCGAGTGCGACGTGCGCGGGCGGTCCTGCGTGCAGGCGGCGGAGCTGCTCCACCTCAGCGTGGACGGCCTCGCCAAGCTGCGCCGCCGCGCCTACCGCAAAATCGCAGACGGACAAAACGAGAGCACCGACTAATCGTCGGCGCTCTCGTTTTTTTTGAGCAGGGCAGAACGCGGGCAGTTTGCGGGCAGTTCTCAAGCCGAAAACCGCGGTACGATAGAGGCAGAACAAAAGGAGGTGCAGCGCATGAATTATCCCGCAGGCAATCCAATCCAGCCCAATTACCCCTAACCCGCGCCCACAGCGCCCACCCGCCCCGGTTCTGCGGCCCCGAGGTATGAAATTATTCATGTGACCGGCAGACGCGGCGCAGAGGCTCTGCAAATGGCTCCCAACAGCTCCGTGCTCGCCCTCGACGACACCGCGCCCCTCGTCTGGCTCTGCCGGACCGACGGAGCCGGCTACCTCACCGTCACGCCCTTTGACATTGCCCAGCACGCCGAGCCCCCCGCGGTGAACGTGGACGACCTCAGCGCGAGACTGACCAGATTGGAGGAGATGTTAAGTGCCCACCAACCCGATGCTGAGCCTGCTAAACCCGCAGGCAAGCGCCGCACCGACAGCAGCAGCGCCGAGCAGTCCTGACATCAGCGGGGCCGTTGGTCTCTACAAAGCCTATCAGGCCGCGCGCAATCCCATCGCCGCACTGGAGCAGATGGCACAGTCCAATCCAATACTCGCGCAGCTCCGGCAGGCGCAGCAGGGCGGCACCGATATGCGCGGCGCGTTCTACGCGCTCTGCCAGCAGCAGGGCGTCGACCCGCAGACGATCCTCGCGCAGTTCCAGTGATCCAGACGGGGTGCACACCGTTCGGAAATATATTTTTCGGAGGTAATCAACAATGACGGAAGGTCTTTCCCCTGCCGACATCGCCGCTGTTCAGGGCGGCGGCTTCGGAGGCTTCGGCAATGAGGGCCTGTGGCTCTTTGCCATCCTCGCCCTGATGGGCGGCGGCTTTGGCAACTGGGGCAACCGCGGTACCGGCGACCGCAACGCCACGGTCGGCGACGTTCAGCGCGCCACCGACTTTGCGGCGCTCGAGCGCCAGAACAACGAGACCGTCGCTGCCGTGCGTCAGGCTGCCTATGACAACCAGGCCGCGGTCAAGGACGGTAATTACAACATCCTCGGCGAGCTGCGCGATCTGCAGGCTGCCACGGCCGAGGGCTTTGCGCATCAGCAGGAGTGCTGCTGCAACATCCTCCGCGGCATCGACAGCGTCAACTACAATGGCGCGCTCAACACCGCGAGCATCAACGCCAACACCACCGCGCAGACGCAGAAGATCCTCGACGCCATCGCGGGCAACCGCATGGCGGACATGCAGAACCAGATCAACCAGCTCCAGCTGCAGGCAGCGCTGTGCGGCATCCCCCGCACCACGCCCTACGGCTACGGCATCGTGCCGCAGTTCGCGGTCGCCGGCTGCGGCGCCTACAACAACGGCAACATCTAAACCATTTTCTCCGCAAGGGGAATATGGTAACGCCCTATTTGGCGAGGCAAGGCGGGGCGGCAACAGCTGCTCCGCCTTTCAAAATTTTATGAAAGGACCGAATCAATATGAGTAAGTCTGCGATCTATACCACCAACGTGAGCGCCCCGACCGTCGCGGTCGGCGGCATTGTGCCGTTTGGGACCACCACGCGCCGCTACGGCTGCAACATCCGTCAGGATGGCAACGCTATCACGCTCTGCGGGCAGGGCTACTACCTCGTCAACATCTCCGCGACGCTCGCTCCCACGGCGGCCGGCACAGTCAGCCTGACCGCGCAGAAGGACGGCGTGGCCATCATTGGCGCGACCGCGTCTCAGACCGTCGCGGCGGCCGGCATCGCCAACCTTGACATCACGGCCATCGTGCGCAACGCCTGCGGCTGCGAGAGCTCGCTCCTGTCGCTGATCCTCGGCGGCGTGGAGTCGGTCGTCAACAACCTCGCGGTCACGGTCGAGAAACTGTGAGGTGCAGCATGGAGATGCTGACCAGAGATCACGTTAAAGCCTATAAAGACAAGATCAAGGGCGCGCTCGTTGAGTACATGGCTATGCCCGCCAGCGAGCGCTCCTCCGGCGCGATCCGCGCCATGCTCGAGGGCTGGATGCTGCTCGACGAGGTGGAGCCGAGTCTGTGCGGCTGCGGCGACTTTACCCAGGCGGACGCCGAGAAGTGGGCGCAGCACATGCGCAACACGGACGGCAGCACCGGCGCGCACTGGAGCATAGAGCAGACCTCATCGCTCGCCGAGAGCCTCGGCGTGAGCCGCGACGAGGTCTCGCCCTGGTGCTGGTGGATCGCCGTAAACATGATGTACTCCGACTACTACGGCGTCGCCTCTCATTTCGGCGTCGCGACGCCGGAGTTCTTCGCGGAGCTTGCCCGCGCCTTCCTCCTCGACGAGGACGGCCCCGGCCCGAAGCCCAAGATGTCGGCCTACTACTGCGGCATCGTCAGGGGCAAGGACTGATTGTCTGTGTTCGCCGCTGTGTTCACAGCACGCGCTATAACTGGCAAAAACGGGCAGAAACGAGCAAGATGAAAACGGAAAAAATCCCTGATATTGCTGAAATATTCAGCAATATCAGGGATTTTCATTCTACAACGAACGAGAGGAGGAAACTCTCAGAAGTTGGCTTATTGTCCGCGCTT
>JAXYYF010000037.1:0-3564 GCA_037419475.1 bacterium | reverse complement strand
ATATTTTTCTTTTCTCTTTATATGCGAATTTTTAATGACTGTTATGAATCATTTTGCAAGTTTTCTTTCGTCGTCTGTCACATTAGCTAAATCAGGCAACAAAAAACAGCCATTCTAACGAATGGCTGTTTTTTATAAATTTCAAGCTCTTCCGCTTATTTCTTTTCCTTATTGTCCACAACGGACTTGAGCAGAGCGGCAAAGTCGTCCATGTTCATCGCACCGAGATCGCCATCTGCACGGTGACGCGGGGACACCGTGCCGTTCTCCATGTCGCGGTCGCCAACGACGAGCATATAGGGGATCTTCTCAATCTGCGCGTCGCGGATCTTGCGGCCGATCTTCTCGTTGCGGTAGTCGACGGTCACACGGAAGCCCATGTTCTCAAGCTTCTTCGCCTGCTCGGCGCAGTAATCCGCCGCGCGGTCGGTGACAGGCAGGAAGCGCACCTGCTCAGGCGCCATCCACGTCGGCAGAGCGCCGGCGTACTCCTCAATAAGGTAGGCCAGCGTGCGCTCATAACATCCGAGCGACGTGCGGTGGATGATATAGGGCAGTTTCTTCTCACCGTTCTCGTCGATGTAGTACATACCGAAGCGCTCGGCCAGCAGCATGTCGATCTGAATGGTGACGAGGGTATCCTCCTTGCCGTAGACATTCTTATACTGGATATCCAGCTTGGGGCCATAGAACGCCGCCTCGTCGATGCCGACGGTGTAATCCACGTCAAGATCCTTGAGGATGCGCTCCATCACGCTCTGGGCGTGCTCCCACTGCTCCGCCGTGCCCTCATACTTGTTGTTCGGGTTCGCGGGATCCCACTGGGAGAAGCGGAACGTGCACTTGTCGAGCAGGCCGACCGTGCCGAGGCAGTACTTGGCCAGATCGAGGCAGCCCTTGAATTCCTCTTCCAGCTGATCGGGGCGCAGGATCAGATGGCCCTCGGAAATGGTGAACTGGCGGACGCGGATCAGACCGTGCATCTCACCGGAATCCTCATTGCGGAACAGCGTGGAGGTCTCGCCCAGACGCATGGGCAGATCGCGGTAGCTGCGGCCGCGGTTGAGGAATACCTGATACTGGAACGGACAGGTCATGGGACGCAGAGCGAAGCACTCCTTCGTCTCATCATACGGATCGCCGAGAACGAACATGCCGTCGAGGTAGTGATCCCAGTGACCGGAAATGCGGTAGAGGTCGCGCTTTGCCATCAGCGGCGTCTTGGTGAGAAGGTAGCCGCGTTTCTGCTCCACATCCTCGACCCAGCGCTGGAGCGTCTGGATCACGCGCGCACCCTTGGGCAGCAGGATCGGCAGCCCCTGACCGATGCAGTCGACAGTGGTAAAATACTCCAGCTCGCGGCCAAGCTTGTTATGATCGCGCTTCTTGGCCTCCTCGACCTTGGCAAGATACTCGTCCAGTTCCTCCTTCTTCGGGAAGGCAACGCCATAAATGCGCTGGAGCACCTCGCGGTTGGAATCGCCGCGCCAGTAGGCGGCATTGCAGGCGGTCAGCTTAATGGCATTGCCCTTGATGCGGCCGGTGGAATCGAGATGCGGGCCGGCGCACAGGTCGGTGAACTCACCCTGCTTGTAGAAGCTGATGTGCGCGTCGGCAGGCAGATCCTCAATGAGCTCGACCTTGAAGGGTTCTTCCTTCTCCTGCATGAACTTGATGGCTTCCTCGCGCGGCAGCTCAAAGCGCTCAAGCTTGAGCTTTTCCTTGCAGATCTTGCGCATCTCGGTCTCGATCTGCTCAAGATTTTCCGGTGTGAAAGAGAACGGCGCGAGCATATCGTAGTAAAAGCCGTTGTCAATGCTCGGGCCGATGGCGAGCTTCACCTCGGGCCACAGGCGCTTGACAGCCTGCGCCAGCACATGGGAGCAGGTGTGCCAGTAGGTCTTACGGTACTCGGGATTTTCAAAGGTGTACTGATTTTCTTCGTTGATCTTGACTTCTTCAGACATTTTGTTTTCCTCCTTGTATTGAGGGTGCAAAAAAACTCCACCCCCGATTTTCTCAGGGGTGAAGCATTTGAATCTACTCCACGGTTCCACCCTGCTTGCGCGAATCCGCGCCGCTTGTGTCCGCTGTAACGGGCGAAACCCGTCCCGCTCATCGCGGGCCGCTCAGGAGTGGTACGGCCGCCGCATCTCGCAGGACGCTTGCACCAGTATGCGTCCCTCTCTGTGCGTTGCTCACGGTTTCTTCTCCATCAATGCCTTTTTGATGCATAGCAGTATACGCCGCCGCCATGATTTTGTCAAGAGGCTGTTCAAAATTCCGGCGGCTGTTTTTTGCGCGGCTTATCCTCCTCGTTCTTTCTGCCAAAGAGTCCGGAGAAAAAGCCACTGTCCGCCGCTCTTTCCTGCTCCCGCGCCGCTTTCCTTTCGCACCTGCGCTGCCCTTCCGCCGCACATTCCGCTCGGGAGGTCAGCACCTCGCGCGCCGCGTCCCGCAGCAGCTCAGACGCATCCGACTCCAGCAGCGCCCGCAGCTCCTCATCGGTCTTGCCGCCGCATTCGGCACGGTAACGGCTCCGCCGTTCCTCTCCGGGCTGGTAAAAGCTGTATCGTCCGCATCTCGGGCAGATGCAGAGCTCTACCTCGACTCCCCTGCCGTCCAGCCAGATGGTGTGGAGCAGCCTTTCCGCCTCCAGCTCATACCCACAGGTACAGTATTTTGCGCCCAAAAGTCCCATTGTCTGCCGCCCCTTTCCCGTATTTTAAGAAAAGAGCCGGTCGAAACCGACTCTTTTCTGTTATATTTTGTCAAATAATTACTTGCTGTAATCGTAGAAGCCTTTGCCGGACTTCTTGCCGAGCTGGCCGCCGCGCACCATCTTCTTGAGCAACAAAGCGGGACGATACTTGGGATCGCCAGTCTCGGTGTAGAGGACGTTCATGATGGCAAGGCAGACATCCAGGCCGATGAAGTCGCCGAGGGCGAGGGGGCCCATGGGATGATTCGCGCCGAGCATCATAGCCTTGTCGATATCCTCGACGGAGGCGACGCCGGTCTCAACAAGGCCGATGGCTTCGTTGATCATGGGAATGAGGATTTTGTTGACGACGAAACCGGGAGCCTCGGCGACCTCGACCGGCTCCTTGCCGATCTCCTTGGAAAGGTTGTAGATGAAGTCAAAGGTCTCCTGCGTGGTGTTCGCGCCGCGGATGACCTCGACGAGCTTCATGCTGGGAACGGGATTGAAGAAGTGCATGCCGATGACAGGGTGCTTAAGGCCGAGACCCATCTCCGTGACAGAGAGAGAGGAGGTGTTCGTCGCAAAGACGGTGTCCTCCCTGCACAGGGCGTCAAGCTCGCCGAGCAGCTCGCGCTTGGTGGCCATGTTCTCAGCCACGCACTCGATGACGAGGTCGGCGTCTGCCGCGGCGGACTTCTCCTCAACAAGGATGTTGGCCAGAATGGCGTTCTTGGCCTCCTCGGTCATCTTGCCCTTCTCCACGCGCTTCTGGAGGGAAGCGGCGAGCTTATCCTTGTGGCGCTGCGCGGAAGCGACGCTGGAAGCGTACATCAGAGCGGTGTGGCCCTTGGCCGCGAAGA
>JAXYYF010000036.1:0-1775 GCA_037419475.1 bacterium | reverse complement strand
TTCAGCTCCGCGCCGAGCGGGCCATAGTCCCACGTGTTGGCAAGGCCGCCGTAGATCTCGCTGCCGGGAAAGACAAAGCCGCGGTTTTTGCATAATGCAACGATCTTGTCCATCGTCTTTTCAGTGTTTTTCATCGTATTTGCTCCTTTCGATGTCTGGCTCAGGAGTCAAAAAACGCCCTGAGCCTATGTTAGTAGGCTCAGGGCGAACAAATCAATGTCCGTGGTTCCACCTGAATTCGTGTCTGGCTGACACGCACTTCGTTCCCGGTAACGGCGGGGACCGGCAGGGCATTTCCGCTCTGCGGCTCAAAAGCGCCGCCTCTCCTCCTGTGCAGGGACTTGCACCGGCCGTCCCCTCTCTGAAGCTTACAGAGGAAAGGCTTCTTTTTCACAGCCTTTCATTGTGCGTAGCATAGCACGGCGGGCGGCAGATGTCAAGCGCAGATTTCTCGTCAGTGCCTGTGCTGACTCTTCACGCGCGCAACGCGCTGGGTGTACTCCTCGCGGTCAAGGATCCCCGCCTCATAGAGCACCTTGAGGCTCTCCAGACGGCCCTCGCAGCTGTCCACACCGACAGCATGGACCTGAAGCGCATCCTCCTGCTTGCGGCGGGCCTCCGCCCAGCGGTGTTCGCTGTGCTTCCGCTCTGCGGCATTCCGACGCGCCTGCTCGGCCTCGGCGGCGCGTCCCTCATTGCGGGTGCTTTTCCCAAACGCACTGTTTATGACGCCGCGGGAGCCGGCGATGCTCCTTTCTCCGGAGGCGACAGCCTCCTGCCTGATCTGCCTGACTCTCTGCGCCCACTCCTCTTTGGTCGGTCCGGCGCCGGTCGAGGTGCGTTTTTTGCTTCCGCCCCCATTTTTATCTGCATATTTTACAATGGCATAAACAATGGCAATGATGAGAATGATAAGGTCCATTTCTCTTTCCTTCCTTACAGTCCGCTGAGAATATCACGGCGCTTGGCTTCGTATTCCTCCGCAGTGATGAGACTGCGGTCATAGAGCGTCTTCAGCTCTGACAGCCGCTCCTCCGCATTGCTTTCCGCGGCGCGGCGTCCGGACGCATCCTCGTCCGTGATCTCATAGCCGCCCATTTTGACCTTGCCCGCGGCAATGAGAAAATGGTAGATCCCCATTCCAAACGCTATCAGGCACCAGAGATACTTAAAAGCGGTCATCTCCATGGCGTCGTCCGGGATGACAAACAACCCGAAGCAGCCCATCGCACAGGCAATGACGCCGATGAAAAGGCTCTCGCCCTTTGTCGGCTTGCGGGTAATGTGCCGTCTTCTCATTTCACCTCTCCCCTTTCGTTCACTCTTCTCCGTGCATGTTGCTCTGAATATCGGGATCCTCGTCCAGCTCCTTTTTTCTCTTTCCCTGCCATTTCGCGCGGCGTTCATCCTCTGAGGCGGCGATCCCTCCGCCGATAAGCTTACCGACCGCACAGAAAGCGGCGATCACAAGAACCAATAATATGTACTTCATCAGATGTCCTCCTTTTTCATTGAATGGCTTGTTTCCCTTCTCTTTTACTCTCTATTCACAGTATCGCAGAAAAGTTGGGAAATGTCTATAACAATAAAGTTGCACCGTGAAATTTCGGTGCAACTTTATTGTTACATTGAGATTATTCGTTCATGTTTTCCACAGGCTTGGGGATATCTGTATTCTCTGCCGCAGGCGTTTCCTCCGAGGCGGACGCGTCCTCGTGCTCGGCGAGCGCCATGGAGATGACCTGATCGCCCTCCTCCTTGAAGCGCATGACGAT
>JAXYYF010000035.1:0-4006 GCA_037419475.1 bacterium | reverse complement strand
TGTCCATCAACGACTTTATCACGCAGCGGGCCGGTTATTCCCTCTATGACGCCCAGCTCGCGGTGGCAGAGGCCGTCAAGCGGCAGCTTGACCGCAAGAAAACGGCGCTCATCATCGCAGAATGCGGTAGTGGAAAGACGAAGATCGGCTCGACCGCCCTCGGCGCATTGCATGGCTTATGGGCTGCACAGAGGGGGCGCGGCGCGGAGAAGTCCTTCGGCATCGTCATGTGCCCCTCCCACGTCACACGAAAGTGGGTGCGTGAGATCGGAGAAACGCTGCCGGACACCTACGCCATGGTCGTGCACAGCATCACAGACCTGGACCGGCTTTATGCCCTTTATGAGCAGGGCGACAAGAGCGTGTACGCGGTCTTTTCCAAGGAACGTGCTCGGGACGGCTATATGCGCTATCCCGCCGTGCGATGGAATGAACGCCGCCGTGCGTTCCTCTGCCCGGACTGCGACGCGGCCATCGAAATGAAGATCAGCGAGGACGGGACGCACTACACCGTACCGGCCGATCAGTTCTTCTTTCAGAGGGAGCATAAGAAAAATCATGTTTGTCCTAAATGCGGCACTCCGCTATGGTCGGCGGTCAATCCGGACAGACGGATGGAATGGGTCAAAATCGGCGAATACGGATGGGCACACCGCTATGGCGCTGAAGCTCATCTCAAGCGTACGAAAAACGCGCACGTTTGTGACCAGCTCGCGCAGATCGCGCAGGATCCGGACGGTTACTATCCGGTTCGCGGCGCACAGCGGCGTTATCCGCTGAGCACCTACATCAAGAAAAAGCTGCACGGCAGGATCGGCTCCTTCCTCTGCGATGAGCTGCACGAATACAACAATGCCAGCGGCCAAGGTGACGCAATGGCGGAGCTGTACGGCGCCTCCAAGCTCTTTGTCGGTATGACGGCGACCCTTATCAATGGCTATTCCTCCGGCATTTTTCACCTGCTCTACCGCATCGTCCCCGGGCTTATGCTCAAGGATGGAAAGCAGTATGGCAGTCCCGGCGATTTTGACGCGGAGTACGGTGTGGTGGAAAATGCTTACGAAACAAGGGACGCGGAGTATAACGCCAACCGGCGTGCCAGTAAGCGAAAAACGCGCACACGCCAGCTTCCCGGCGTTTCGCCGCTGGTGTTTTCGCGCTTTCTGCTGGAATACACGGCCTTTTTGTCCCTGTCGGACATGGGAAAAGATCTGCCGAGCTATGAGGAGATCCCTGTGGCGTTGGATATGCCGGAGGACGTTGGGGAGTGCTATCAGGCTGTGCAGAATGTTCTCCAGAAGGTCCTGAAAAATGATCGAAAAGCCGCGCAGAAGATCCTCTCGGCGTATCTCAACTTGCTGACGGTCTACCCGGACCAGCCATACGATCAGCCGGAGGTCATTCATCCCATTACGGGAATGCCGATCGTAACGCCCAAAAGCTGCGGAGACTTCTCGCGCTTATTCCCTAAAGAGGAAAAGGTGCTGGAGCTCGTGCGGCAGAAGACGGCGAACGGTGAGCGCGTGCTGATCTACACCAGCTGGACGCGCACGGATTCGCAGCAGAAGCTATTAAAGCTGTTGCAGGAAAACGGCTACCGCACAGAGATCCTCGCGCCGCAGATCGCCACGGAGAAGCGCGAGGAGTGGGTGGATAAGCGGGTCAAAAACGGCTTGCAGGTCCTCATCACAAATCCTCGCTGCGTAGAGACCGGTCTCGACCTCAATGCCTTCACCACCATTATCTTTTACTCCATGGGCTATAACCTCTTTACACTGCGGCAGGCGTCGCGCCGGTCGTGGCGTATCAATCAGACGGAACCAAGGGTAGAGGTGTATATGCTCTATTATGCGGACACCCTGCAGGCCAAGGCGATGAAGCTGATGGCCTCTAAGCTGGCGGTCGCGGGCATCATCGAAGGAACGTTCAGCGAGGAGGGACTTGCCGCCATGAGCGACGTCAAGGACTTGACCTCGCAGATGGCGAAGGAGTTGGCGGCGGGCATCCGTGACAATGTGGAGGATATCGCTGCGGCATTCAAGAAAATGGCAGTCGTCAACCCCAATCGAAAGGCGGCAGTACAGCCTGCGGCAAAGGAATCCGCCCTGTCTGCTCCGAATATCGCGCCGGCAGCCGTGGACGGCGGCACGCGATCCGTGCAGACTGCGGCAAGCCGGGAGCTCTACGAGGGACTGCTCGCAAGAACACAGGAAGAAAAGAAGAAGCAGAGGTCGAAGGTGGCAGAGGTGGATGAAAACCAGCTGTCGATCTTCGATTTCGCCGCTTAAAGGAGGAGATCATTTGCACATAACCATCAACCGCGCCGAACTGCTTGCAGCAGTAAAGCGCGCATCGACCATCGCGCCGCCGGACTCCCCACTGGATGTTCTCAAGGGTGTTTTGCTGGAGGCGGACAGCGCGGACGGTATGCTCACCGTCACCTCTACGAATCTCGAGGTCTCGCTGGCGGAAAAGCTGCCCTGCACCGTTCATGAGGATGGCGCTCTCGTTTTCACCGCTAAAACGCTTGCGGAAATGCTCCAGCGCCTTCCGGAGGAAACGGCGGAGCTCTGCCGCAGAGAAAACCGCGGGCGCATGACGCTCACAAGCGGCAGCGCGGGATACAGCGTGGATGTGTGGGATATGGGGGCCTTCCCCAAACCCGATTTGCCATTCCCGGAGGATACCGTCAAGGTCAGCGGCGTGCCTTCCATGGCGCAGCATACCGTTTTTGCTACGGCACAGGACCAGAGCAAGCCGCTGCTGCGCTGCGTGAACCTGATGTTTACCAGCACGGGCCTGCGTGCGGCAGGGAGCAACGGGAGCTGCATCGTGACCGCCAAGGGCGACGATCAGAGCACGGGAGACATCAGCCTGCTGATCCCCGCGTCCTCATTGGGAAAGCTCGCCGGGATGTGCGGGGATGAGGATGTATTCCGCGTCGGTACTACTGGAAAGAGCATTGTCTTTTTCAAAGAAAACTTTCTATTCAGCTCGCGCCTTATGGACGGCGGTTATATCGACACGGATTCGCTGCTGAAGACCATCACGAACCGCTTCACTGTGCTCACGGACATTAAGGAAATGCGCGACGCGCTCTCCTCGGTCATGTCCGTCGCTCCGGACGGGCGGGTACGGCTGAGCTTTCAGGACCAGAAGCTGCTGTTCCAATGCTCCGGCGACCTGGGCAGCGCCTCCGCCGGCATCGAGGTGATCGCGCTGACAGGCACGCCTACGGGCGAATACTGGTACAGCGCACGGCAGCTTACATCCTGCCTGAAAGCGCTTGGCGGTACGATCACCCTTGGCATCGCGCAAGGCGGAATGTTGACCATCAGCACACAGGACGCCTATTACCTGCAAAATGTCATGCGCGCGCCAGCCGCGAAAAAGAAAGTAACCAAGGCGGCTAAGCCGCCCGCAGCGAAAGCGGCATGAAGGGGGGACTGCATTTGGAAATCCCGAAGATCTGCCGCTATTGCGGCGGTGTTGTCCGTCTGGCCCCTGCTGCGGAGGTCTACGGAGCGGCAGCGGCAAGGCGTCTCGGCATCGAACGGGAGAAATTCTATCAATGCCAGAACTGCAACGCCCGCGTCGGCTGTCATAAAGGCACCACACGGCCGCTCGGTAATTTGGCCAACGAAACGCTTCGGCTGAAGCGAAAAGAAATGCCGAAATGATCTGTTTCCCGACGGGCGTAACGACCATTGTGGACGGCGGCACAACAGGCGTTGCCAACTATCTGGGCTTCCGTGCGCGCACGATGGCGAGCAAACTGCGCTCTTTTGCCCTTCTGCATATCAACCCCTCCGGCATTGCAACCATCTCCTATCACGAGACGCAGGACCCGAAATATTGCAAGGACGATAAAATGAAGTCCTTCATGCAGTTGTATCGTGACCAGCTGATCGGCCTGAAGGTTCGCTTGAGCAAGGAACTTGTCGGTGAGCTTGGCTTGAAGCCGCTCGAGCATCTGCGGACGCTTGCGGACGAGATTGGCTGCCCG
>JAXYYF010000034.1:0-3887 GCA_037419475.1 bacterium | reverse complement strand
AAAGCAAAACGAATCAGGGCGTCACCTTTGAACTGACCGGGAATTGCGGCATTTCCCCGCTCCCAAGCACCCCGGAGACCCGAGCAGCCATTACGGAATACTACCTGGGCAATTTGCAGTACCCGCCTATGGACATTACAGTCAATACACTTGACGAGTACATCCGACAGGCAAACGCACACCGCAATATCGCAAACTATGGCATGCTGATTGGTCATAGTGCGTTGCGCGGCTGCGTAATGGGCTTTGATAATCGTCCACCGACGCCGGAAGAACTGTCTGCGATGGAAGATCGTTTGGACAAAGAGCTTTCCATGGGTGCATTCGGCATGAGCCTCGGTCTCATCTATCCTCCCAGCGCATTTGCCGAAACTGGAGAACTGGACGCGCTAGCACGCATTGTCCGCAAACACAACGGAATCCTTGCTGTTCATATCCGCAACGAGGGCCCGCGCGTATTTGAGTCAGTGGAAGAAATGCTCGGCGTCGCGGAGCGGTCAGGTGTACATCTCCAGATATCTCATCTGAAGATCATGACAAAGTCTCTCTGGGGCCATTCTCAGCGGCTGCTCGATATGATCGATGCGGCGCGGGAGCGCGGCATCCATGTGACCTGCGACCAATATCCGTTCTTCGCATCCTCGACCGGAATGACAGCGCTTGTACCAAAATGGGCGCACGCGGGCGGTCTGCATCCAATGCTCGCCCGTATCAACGAGCCGGAGCAGAAGCTGCGTGACGACATTGCGCGCGAAATGGAAAGCCGCGGCGGCGCGGAGCGTGTGATGATTTCCTCCACGCACGGCGCAGAGCCTGCGTGGGAGGGAAAGATGGTCAGTGACATTGCCGTACAGCTCGGTCAGGACCCCGTGGATGCCGTGTTGACGATCTTGCAGAGATGCCATGCCAACGTCCACTGCAATTACTTCTCACAGAGCGAAGCGGACATGGAGAATATCCTCAGTCGCACAGACATCGCAGTCGCCAGCGACGGCTATAACTATTCCTATGATCGCTCGATCACTGTAGATACCCCGCATCCGCGCAATTTTTCGACCTTCCCCCACGCACTCGAGTTGGCACGTGAAAAGAATTTGATGCCCATGGAAGACATCGTATACAAAATGACCGGCCTGCCGGCATCCATGATGGGTATGAATGAGCGCGGCACTCTTGCTGTCGGCAAAGTCGCCGATGTAACGATCTTTGATTGGACCCATGTCGGTCAGGCTGGAGATTATCAGGATTCCGTTCAGCGCCCGCACGGCATTGAGTATGTGATCATCTCCGGCGAAAAGGTGCTCGATCACGGAAAGTTGACAGGCGCAAAGCCCGGAACGATCCTGCGTCATAACCAGTGCTGACATTTTTCTGTGCCCCTGCATTTTGTGCTGAAACATATATATTTTAGGAGGATTATCAAATGGAACTCGGTAGTTGGTCTATTATTCAGGCTCCCTCACTCCTCGCATTGATTCCTCTGGTTGTGTACATCGTCTTGGTGTTCCGAGGGAAAAACAATGTATCCGGCATCATTGTCGGTATTTTCCTTGCAGTTTTGATGCTTGGGCAGAATCTGAAAGCGGTATCTGTCGGCCTCGCGGCAAGCCTTGGCTCCAGCACAGCGTTGATTGGTATGATCATCATGGCCGGCGCAGGTCTCGGCGTATTGATGACTGAGGCAGGCGTCAGCCGTACGATGGTCTACTGGATCGTCAAGCGCATCGGCGTCAACACGCAGACCAAAGCTAAAATCGCGCTCATCATTTGCTCGATCATCATCTGTGGTCTTTTGGGTACACTCGGCGGCGGCAACGCGGTCATTGCTCCCATTCTGATCCCCATTATGGCCTCTCTCGGCATCACACCCAGTGTTGTGGCCTCTCTGTTCAAGGTCTCCGGCGAGATCGGTCTGATGGTCGGGCCTCTCACCGGCGTTACCCTCATCACCGAGGAGGTCACCGGCCTGAGCTATGGCCAGCTGATGATCGGTGCGGTCCTCCCGTTCTCTGCTGTCTGGCTGATCGGTATGTGGATTGCGGCAAACCGCACGCAAAAGCGCACGGCGGGCAAGGAATATTATGAGCTGAGCAACGATATCAAGGACTTTGATTCCATTGTTATCACCGCACAGGAAAAGCGCGCGACCATTGCGTTCCTTATCACTTTTATCGCGCTGGTCGGTTATGGCATCTATTCCAAGCAGGGTACTAACTATGCGCTGACTGTTATGTGTATCCTTGCCGCAGTTGTCGCTATCTTCTCTCGCATGGAGATTGACCATGCGGTGAATTCCATGGTTAAGGGCATTGCCTCTCAGGCCGGAATGTTCGTTGTGTTTGTCACTATTGATTACCTGCTTAATCTGGTCACGCTCGGCGGCGGCTTCACCGCTCTGTCCAATTTGCTTGGCGGGCTTGCCGGAAACAGTGCCAGCGCGGTCATGCTGATTGCGTCTGTGGTCGGTGGATTCGGTATTGAAGCGGCCGCCGTCGCGGAGATCAAGATCATCTCTGAGATGTTCGGCGCATCCGCCATCGCCACAGGCCTTCCGATGAGTATGTTTGCGATTTCTATTCTGGCCGCTACTCGTCTGACCGGCTCCATGTACCCCACCACTAACCTTATGGGACAGCTCGGCATTGCGCACTGTGACAACACAAAGGAAGTTCTGCGTGCCAACTGGTTTGCAGTCGCCTGCGTTTGGGCATTTCTGATCGTCTGGGCGTTCCTCGGCGTTGCAATCCTGAAATAAAGTCGTCCATCCTGTGTACATCTGAACAACCAATTTTACTTCGCAGCCATTGCTTGTAGAATGAAGTATTTCAATATGGCGTCTGGTAACACGCCGGACGCCATATTGTATTTTAAGAAAGGTTAGGTAACGACTTTATGGAGTTTTAGGCTCCCCACTTGAGGGAGCACAAATGATAACTTTCTGATAACGATTCCGTTTTTCAGTAGCTTTTCCCTCTTGGTTACGGTATTGTTCGTTGCGAAAGGGGCTGATTTTATGCCAAAGCGACGAGCAAACGGCGAAGGCAATATCCGCAAACGAAAGGACGGCCGCTGGGAGGGGCGTTACACAGTAGGCCACGATCCGGAAACCGGCAAGGCCATCATCAAGAACGTGCTGGGCAAAACACAGGCAGAAGTGAAGAAGAAACTCAAGAGAGCCATCGAGGAAAACGTCGGCATCGACTACGGACGAGCCAAAACCTACACGGTGGGTAGCTGGCTGGAGGTGTGGATGGAGAACTACGCGAAAATCAAGCTGCGCCCATCGACCTACAAAACCTCGCAAGGCTTTCTGAAAAACCACATCAAGCCGCAGATCGGCGGCATCCCGCTGGCAGACCTGACTTCTCTGGACTTACAACGCTTCTACAAACATCTGTTGGACGGCGGGCGAGTAGACCGCATCGAGGCCAAGAAAAAGCCGAAAGGTCTGGCCCCAAAGACTGTCCGCAATATCCACCAGATGATCGGCTCGGCATACAATCTCGCCATGGAGCAGAAGTTGGTAACCCGCAATCCGACACAGGGCTGCGCCTTGCCAAAAGTCGAACACAAAGAGATGAAAACGCTGACCTCGGATCAACTCGGCGCATTCTTCCAAGAGGCCAGAGACAGCGGCGTGTACGAGCTCTACTACCTCGACCTCGCCACGGGCCTACGGCGGGGCGAACTGCTGGGCCTAAAGTGGACGGACGTTGACCTCGACCGTGGCGTGCTGAAAATCCAACGGGCAATTTCGCGGCAGAATGGCAAAGTGGTGGAGGCACCGCTGAAAACGAAAAACGCCTACCGCACCCTGCCATTGTCGGCAGATGCGATAAGCGTACTGAAAATGCAGAAATGCAAAGTCGGAAATAGCGAGTGGGTAT
>JAXYYF010000033.1:0-3873 GCA_037419475.1 bacterium | reverse complement strand
CCTCGCTCAGAACGACGCTTGCGGCAATGTTCAGCGGCTTTTCGACCGCCGCGAACACCTTCGCGTCCGCGCCGATGGGGCGCTTTTCGTCCACGATCTGCTGCGCCGCCGCGACCGCCGCCGTGCCCGCGGCTCTGCCGTCCTGCCCGACGGCGAGAATGTCCACCGTCCCCGCGCCGCGCGCGAGGGGCAGCACGCGCACGCGCAGAATGTCCTCCACCGCACCGCACCACGCCGCGTAATCGTCGGCATTGCCGCTCGCGCCCTGCCGTTTGAGGCTTTCGAGCGCGCGGGAGCGCAGCGTTTCGTCGTCCTCGCCCTCGCGGCGCTCCACGCCGCGGTCGGCGCAGACCTGCGTGAGCGCGTCCCCCGAAGCGCCGGCGATGAATGCGCGCTCTTCGAGTCCGTCGATCTCCGTGCTCCAAAGCTCGGCGCAGCCGTCCGCGCAGGCGCGCAGGATATCGCCGGCAAAGCTGCCCTCGATCGTGCTGCCCGCGCCCGTATAGGCCGCCGCCATCGCGGCAAAAATTTCGTCCTTCGTCATGCCGTTTCCGCCTCCGTCTCAAAGGAATTGTACACCGTTTTCACGGTGAAGCGCACCGTCGCGCCGTCCGCGCGGTGCTCGAACGAGAAGCCCTCCACGCCTGTAATGTATGGGCAGACGAGCAGCGTCTCGGTGATGGTTTTCTTGAGCAGGCTCTCGCGGATGCCCGCGTCGCCGCTGCGGCCGATGAGCGCGGCAAGCTCGTTGCCGTAGTCTCCGCTGTGGGCGGAATATTTCCAGCGCGCGCACTTTGCGTCCAGCGCCAGACGCACCCACAGCTTCACGGCCTCGTCCCCCTCGACCGTATACGGCTCGCCGCCACGCAGCAGCAGTTTTCCGCTCTCAATGTCCGCCGCCCACTCGCGGCAGAGCGGGAGCGCGCTCTGCTCCGTCCCGCTCTCCGTTCCCCAGTCGGGAAAAATCATGTCCTCTCCCCCTCACTCCACAAAAAACAGCAGCAGGAAGCCCTCCTCGCACGGCACAAGCGCCAGCGTCCGCCCAATATCCTCCGCGCGCAGGCTCATGCCCGCCGGACGAAACAGCCCCTCGCTCACCTCGCACCCGCCGACGCGGACCGTCAGCGGCGAGACGCCCATGAGCACCCCGAACAATGCGCCGCCCCCGTCAAGATCCTTTTCCGGCTTTAAAAGCTCCCACAGCTCGCCATATACGTTCATACGTCCCCCTCCCACGTCAGCCCGGTGGTGAACAGCCCGCGCTCCCAGCAGTGCTTCACCGCCGTGAGCGTGTACGCGCCGTCCATTCCCCAGTCCTTCCGGTGCAGCTCCACCACCGCGCCGCAGCGGTACTTCAGGTCGCCGCGCACCGTCAGCTCTCCGCGCAGCACGCGGCCCCGGAGCGCCGCGTTGGCCTGCGCGAGCGCGTCCCCGCTCTTGCCCAGCACCCGCTGGCGCTGGCCGAAGCGGGCGAGGTCATCGGCGCTCTGCGCCGTCGCGGCGGCCGCTCCCTTGCGGTCGATGACCGTGCAGCGGTTGACCATTCCCCTTGCGTCCGCCGTCCCGCGGCTGGCGAGCACCGTTTCTTCTCCGATGACAAAGCGCTCCTGCCCCGCCGCCGCGACCGTCAGCGCACCGTTCTGAACGGAAATTTCACGCTCGTCCCCGACCGCCTGACGCAGAATGTCGAATGCGCGCACGCCCGCGCCCGCCACCAGCCGCTTCCAGCCGGAGGGCACGTCCAGCGTTCCCGCCGGAATGCCCAGCCGCATGGCCACCGCGCGGCAGATGCCCTCGGGAGAGCCCGCATACACGCCGGAAAGCTCGTTCGCCGTCAGGTACAATCCCCGGTCACACGCGATGAGCGTCACCCGCTCCGCGTCCCGCGTAAGCGCCTGCACCGCGCCGAGGAAAATTTCCTCTCCCGCGTCGCCCAGCAGCCGCACCGCGTCGCCGAGGGCGAGGCTCTCCTTCTGGAAATACCGGTCGGCAACGTCCGTGAGCAGCACCGCCGTGAGCGTCGCCGCCGCGTCGCCGCGGCTCTTTTCCAGCGTCACGCGCGCGAGCGCCGCGTTGAGCAAAATGCCGTTTGCCGTCAGTCTCATAGTGTCAGCACCGTCCCGATCTGCAATTTCCGCGGGTTCGCCACGCCGTTCTTCCGCGCGATCTCGCGCCAGCGCGTTCCGTCGCCGTAGAGCGAACTGGCAATGGCCCACAGCGTGTCCCCGCGCCGCACCGTCCATGTTTTCGGCGTCACGCGCTCGTCCGCGCGCGCCGTTTTCTGCACGCGCTGCACCGTCCCGCCGGTCTGCGCGTTCAGCTCCGACGAAAATTTATACTCCCGCAGGTGCACCGTCAGCGTGATGTCGCCGTCGCCCTCGCACAGCGTCTCGGTCACGTCCTCGATGAGGAATGCGTCGTTGATGTCGCTGCCCGACACGATCATGCGGACGGGATCGCCGCTGTCCTGCCAGTCCTTCAAAAGCGCGAGCACCTCCGCGCCGTCCGTGCCGTCGTAGAACGGCGAGCCCTTCCCCGGCAGGAACGTCGTGAACCTCACCTCGCGCAGCCCTCTGCCGCCCCAGAGATTCACCGTTCCGCCCATCGCCAGCGTCTCCACACGGTTCCGGTTGGGGCGCGAGACGCTCAGGCGTTCGGGATTCACTGTAAAGGAGAACTGCTGTTCACCGTTATTGTGCCAAAGCAAAATTGTCCGACTTCTTGCCATATTCCCCCCTATCGCACCCACGCGGCGCGCTTGAGGCCCTCGAGCAGCTCGCGCGCCACGCGCTCGGCCAGTTCCGACGTGGTTTCGTGCACCGTTTCCGTCAGTTCCGACTTCATTTCGTGCATCATTCCGGCTTCCTCAGCGCTGAAATCCGACTCGCTTTCGTGCACGCTCTGTGCAGTTTCCGACCTGACTTCGTGCAGGCCGTTTCCGCTCTGCGCCACGATTTCCGATGTGATTTCGTGCATTTCCGTTCCGGATTCCGACTCAATTTCGTGCAAATCCATTGTTTTTCCGTTCCCATGGCCGGTGTTTTCTTCGGAAAAACTCACACCGTATTCCGGTAAACCGACATCCGATTCGTCCGAAACCCCAACATTTAGTGGTGCATCCGCGGCATTTTCGGGCAGGACTTGTGTTTTTGATTCTCTATTGCCGGCCCCGGCATTTTCTGTCAAAAACTCACGTGAGACTTGTCCATTTCCGTTTTCGCTCTGCACGGAAGAACGTCGGATTTCCTCAAACGCCGTCCCATTTTCCCGCACGGTGTCACGTCGGACTTCGCGCTCCTCCGCATTTTCCTGCACGACCCGATGTCGGACTTCGGTCATTTCCCGCACGGGATCAGGTCGGATTTCAAACTCACGTGAGACTTGTCCGCCCGTGGTCTGCATCATATTTTCCTCCGCTTCGGTGTCCAACGTGACCTTTTGACCTGACGCGGCTTTCTCAGACAGCTCTGCGTCATCGAAGCGACCGCCCGTGTCCGCGGCTTCGCCCGCGCCCGCGCCGTCTCCGACCGTGTTCTCCGCAGGGAAGCCTGTCCTCTGCGCCGCTCCGCCGTCCGTCCCCGGCCAGCCGGACAGCGCGCGCACCGCCTCGGCAGCTTTTGCCGCCTCCGCGTCGGACACGAGCGCCATCACCTCATCAGGGCGGTAGACCTTACCGGCGCGCAGCAGCGCCGCGCCCTCGCGCTGAAGCGCGCGGCATGCCGCATAGAACACCACGCGGTCGCGGTCGATGCCGTACCACAGGCGCTCAAGCTCCCGAATGGGCAGCGCCTCGACCTCCACCGTTCCCAGCGCACCGACCTCGACCGTCCCGCGTGCGCGGGCGTTATCCGCCCGCGCCGCGAGAATGTCCCC
>JAXYYF010000032.1:0-3828 GCA_037419475.1 bacterium | reverse complement strand
CAGGACTCGAACCTGCGACCTCCGGGTTATGAGCCCGACGAGCTACCAACTGCTCCACTCCGCGATATTTAAATATAAATACTGGTGCCGGTGACCGGACTCGAACCGGTACAGTATCGCTACCGGGGGATTTTAAGTCCCCTGTGTCTACCTATTCCACCACACCGGCGGATATCGGCAACAGTTAATATACCACATCCAGCCGCCGCTGTCAATATGGAAAGCGAAATTTTTTCAGAACGGAAAGGACAGAGACGCGCTGTGCAGAACGTCCCTGTCCTTTCGCTTCTTTTATGTCCGTTCAGGCCTTTCCCGCTTGTCCAGCGCACGCAGCAGCGGCACGCCGAGCAGGAAGCACATGACCGCCTCGCCAAAACCGACAGTCAGTGCGTTATAGGCAAAGAGACCAGTGAACGCGGCGGAGAAGCCCGTTGTCTCCCAAGCCAGCATTGCGCCTACGATCAGCGCGTTGCATGCGACCGGCGGAACAGCGGCAAACCAATCGCTGCGGCTGTTTGCTGACCAGACGGCAGCGATCAGCGTCGCCAATGTACCGATGACCAGATCGAGCAGTCCGTAGGGACTGAGCAGATTGCTGATCAGGCAGCCCACGACCAGACCCGGCACAGCCGTTTTACGATAGCGGTACGGCAGTACACACAGCGCCTCACTCAAGCGGAACTGAATGGGGCCGAAGGCAAGGCCAAAAAGGTTGGACAGCCACGCCAGCGCGGCGTATACGGCGGCGATCACAGCGGCGCGCGCCAGATCGCGGGTCGAAAAATTCCATTTCATTGCAGCAGTATTCCTTTCTGTAAAAAACAGAGAGTATTATAATAAAAATCAGGCAGCCGCGCAAGTATGCGGCTGCCTGAAAATTTATTAAAACTCCGGGGAGGTCTTGCCGGATCGCACAGATTCGTAATACTGCGCCTCCGTCGCCGCCATGTAGGCCATGACCCACAGTGTGCCGATGCCCAGACACAGCGAACCGACGATGCCCCATCCGATAAAGCTCAGATCGAGCATAAACTTTTCCCATTTGTGACCCTGCATCATCCGCTGGCTCTCGTCAAGGCACTCTCTCCAGCCGTATTCGGGATGGTCAGCCTTGATGTAGTAGGCCATCGAATAGGCGTAGGCCTTGACGATACCGGGAATCACCAGCAGCAGACCCCACAGGGTGATAAACAGCCAGCTGAGCAGGCCGATGAGGAGCGTGCCGCCGAAATCATCCTGAAACCCGCGGAAGAGGTCGTTGAGCTCAACGCTCCCGCCGCTGCGCGCCTGCGCAAGGAAGGCGCGCTTCTGCGCATAGAACATAGGGCCTGTGACGATCAGCGCGCCGATACCGGGAAGCAAGCTTCCCGCCGCACCGACGATCGCCGAGACGATCAGGCAGAATACCACGGCAAGCAGCCATGAGTCCCTGAAGATGCCGCCGCCAAGCCGCGCGCGGGCAGCCGCTTTCCATTCACTTCTTGTCATAAAAGTTCCCTCCGGTCAAAACGGTGATATTCGCTCACAGAAGGTCGGGAAAATGCTTGACGACCTTTGCACAGCGCGGGCACAGACCCTCCGCGTCAGGGGCGGGGGAATGCTTCCAGCAGCGCGGGCACTTTGTTCCGGCAGCGTTTTCAACGCGGACGGCAAACTCGCCGCCGACAGTCAGCTCGACCTTGGAGACGATAAACAGATCGGCGAGAGCCTCCGGACTTTCATCCGCAAGGAACACATCGCCCTCGGCAACGGTCAGGTGCACGTCAGCTTCCAGACTCTTGCCGATGACCTTGGCCGCGCGTGCTTCCTCCAGCGCGCCGTTGACAGCGGTACGGACTTCGATGATGCGCTCCCAGCGCGCCATGGTCTCGGCATCGAGAGAATAGGCTGTAAAGGGCTTGTTCATCTCGTTGAGCACCACATTGCGCGCGTCGTCCGCCTCGGTATGCGGCATGGCCAGCCAGATCTCGTCGCAGGTGAAAGCAAGGATGGGTGCGAAGAGCTTGGCAAGCGTGGAGAGCGTGAGGTAGAGTGCGGTCTGGGCGCTGCGGCGGCCGGCGGAATCCGCAGCCTCGCAGTACAGGCGGTCCTTGACGATATCGAGATAGAAGCTTGAGAGCGTATTCACACAGAAATCGTTGACCGCGTGGGTGATGATGTGGAACTCGTAATCGCAGTAGGACTGCTCGACCTTCTCCATCAGTTCATTGAGCTTGGTGATGAGCCAGCGATCCAGCGTGGGCATATCCTCAGCCTTCGTGAGGTGCGCGGGATCAAAGTCCACAAGGTTATCGAGCATGAACTTACAGGTATTGCGGAACTTGAGATAGTTCTGGCTGAGCTGCTTAAAGATCTCCTTAGAGCAACGCACGTCCGCGTGATAGTCAGCGGAAGCCGCCCACAGGCGCAGGATATCCGCACCGTTCTCATTGAAGATGTCGGCAGGATCGACACCGTTGCCGAGGGACTTGTGCATTGCGCGGCCCTCGCCGTCGACCGTCCAGCCGTGGGTAACGCATTCCTTGAAGGGAGCACCCTCACCGAACGCGCCCACTGCGGTGAGCAGGGAGGACTGGAACCAGCCGCGGTACTGATCGAGACCCTCGAGGTACATCGTGGCGGGCCAGAAGCCCTGATCCTTCTTCATAGACGCAAAGTGCGTCGAGCCGGAGTCGAACCAGCCGTCGAGTGTGTCCTCCTCCTTGGTAAAGCCGGTGTTCTTGCCGCAGTGCGGGCAGACAAAGCCCTTGGGGAGAATATCGGCGGCGTCCATCTCAAACCACGCGTTCGAGCCCTTTTCGGCAAAGAGCTTACTTACGGCCTCGATGGTCTCGTCGGTGCAGATGGGCTTGCCGCAGTCGGCACAATAGAACACAGGGATCGGCAGACCCCAGCGGCGCTGGCGGGAGATGCACCAGTCGGCGCGCTCACGGATCATGCTCTTCATGCGGTCGATGCCCCAGCCCGGAACCCAGCGCACATCGTCGCAGGCGGCGCAGGCTTCGTCCTTGAAGGAATCGACGGAGCAGAACCACTGCGGGGTGGCACGAAAGATGATGGGCTTCTTGCAGCGCCAGCAGTGCGGATAGGAGTGGACGATCTCCTCAGAGGCGAAGAGGGAACCGGCCTCCTTCATGTCATTGAGAATTACAGGATTGGATTCCTCAACAAGCATGCCCTCATACTTGCCGGCATAGTCGGTGTGGCGGCCCTGATCGTTGACCGGCACGACCATGTCCATGCCGTAGCGGCGGCAGGTCTGATAGTCGTCCGCGCCGAAGCCGGGCGCGGTGTGGACGCAGCCCGTACCGGAGTCCATCGTAACGTAGTCAGCCAGCACCAGACGGCTGGTCTTGGGCAGGAACGGATGATCGGCGAGCATATTTTCATAGAAATTGCCGGGATGGGTCTCGACGACGGTGTAATGCTCGACCTTGCCGACGGTCATGACCTTTTCCACCAACGCCTCAGCGACAATGTACATCTCGCCATTATCGTCATTGCGGACGATGGCGTAGCTCTCGTCGGGATGGAGCGCGATAGCAAGGTTGCCGGGCAGCGTCCAGATGGTCGTCGTCCAAATGACGAAGTTCAGCTTGCTCTTGTCGAGGTGGCTGAGCTTGCCGAGGTCGTCATGCATGGGGAACTTGACATACACGGTCGTGCAGGGATCGTCCTGATACTCGATCTCCGCTTCGGCCAGCGCCGTCTCATCGTGATAGCACCAGTACACGGGCTTGAGACCCTTGTAGATGTAGCCCTTTTTGTACATCGCGCCGAAGACCTTGACCTCCTCGGCCTCAAAGCCGGGATCCATGGTCTTGTAGG
>JAXYYF010000031.1:0-2547 GCA_037419475.1 bacterium | reverse complement strand
GGGGCTTTTTGGAACGCTTTACGCGCGCGAGGAGGCTCAGCCGATGATTGAGTTGAGACACGTCAGTAAGTACTACCCGACCCCGAAGGGGCGCCACACGGTTTTTGAGGATGTGAACCTCAAAATCGAAGAGGGGCGCAATTTCGGCTTGCTGGGTCTTAACGGCGCCGGGAAATCTACGATGGTTCGCATCCTGGGCGGGGCGGAACCGCCGACGAAAGGGGACGTTATCCGCACCTCGCGCGTGTCGTGGCCGATCGGGTTTTCGGGGTGCTTCCACGGTTCCTTGACGGGACGCGAGAACCTCCGGTTCGTTTCACGGATTTACGGCGCCGACATCCGGAAAGTGACGGACTACGTCGAAGACTTTTCCGAACTTGGGGACTACATGGACATGCCGGTGAAGACCTATTCCTCCGGTATGCGCAGCAAGTTGGCGTTCGGTCTTTCGATGGCGATCGGCTTTGATTTTTATTTGATTGATGAAGCGTATTCAGTCGGGGATGCCACCTTCCGCAAGAAAGCGGAAGCGGCACTCGCGGAACGCACGAAGGCGGCGACGCTGATTTTTGTGTCGCACAGCCTGGCGGCGGTCAGAAAGAACTGTGTTTGCGGTGCGGTTTTAAACGACGGCGCCGTGACCTACGTCCCTCAGATTGAAGATGCGATTCAGTGTTACACGGAAATTTGCAATGGAAAACAACACCACTGATCGGGTAGATCCCGTTTCCGAAACGGTGGCTGAGGCTACGCCGTCTCAGCCGGCGGCTTGGCGGGCGAAAGCGCGGGTGCTCTGGGGCGGTTTGGCCGCTTGGCAGAAACGGATGGCGCTCTTTGTCGGCGTGCCGACGGTTCTGGTCTTTTTGTACCTGGCGCTTTTTGCGTCCCCGATGTATGTGTCGGAAGCGAAATTTGCCGTGAGATCCGCAACCGAACAGGCGGCGGGCTTGGATTTTGCGAGTCAGATTTTTAAGACCGCGAATTCCACGACGCAGGACGCGGCGGTCGTCACGGAATACATTGAGTCGCCTGATGCGTTTGAGCGGTTGGATAAGGATTTGGCCGTGAAGGCGCACTACAGCGACCGCCGTTGGGACGTGATTTCGCGGCTCACTCAGAATCCGACGCTTTACGACAAGACGACGTTCTGGAATTTCGTCGCGAGTCCCGTTTTGGATCCGGACAGCGGCATCGTGACGTTTACGGTGCGGGCCTATACGCCCGAAATGGCGCAAAAGATCGCTGCCCACGTTTTAAAGCAGAGTGAAGCGTTGGTGAACGCCATGAATGAACGTGCTCGCGAAGACGCGATGAAGCTTGCTGGCGACGAAGTAAAGCGCGCTCAGGCACGTCTCACAAAGTCGCAGAAAGCGCTGGAAACCTTCCGCGACGAACATGCGGAAATCGATCCCAAGGCAACGGCGACAGGTCTGCAAACCTTGGTGATGGATTTGGAAGGTCAGCGCGCGACCTTGAAAGCCCAGATTTCGGAAATGGCGGCGTATATGCGCCCCGACGCTCCCGCACTGAAAACGCTCAAAACGCGTTTGGCGGCGGTGGAAAAGCAGTTGGCCGGTGAAAAGCAGCGGTTGGCCGGGATCGGCACGGGCGCCATGAATAACTGGGTGTCGGCGTACGAAGCACTCACGATTGAAAACGAATTTGCGCAGAAGCAGCTCGTGTCGGCGATGACGGCGATGGAGACGGCCCGCGTGTCCCTGCTGTCGCAATCGAAATACGTGGTGACGATCGAATCGCCGACCTTACCGGATGAATCGCGTTATCCGCGCACCTTTGAATTTACGTTCTGTGTTCTCTTGGGGCTTTTGCTCCTCTTTGGATTGGGCAGCCTCATCGTGGCTTCGATCCGCGAACACGCCGGTTTTTAACGATGGGTACGAGCATGAAGACTTTTCATCAACTCAAACTTGTGGCGGCGACCGTGCTCTCAGGCTTCGCCTTTTCCGTGTCGGCAGCGGATGCCGTGTCTCTGTCGCCTTCTTTGGGGACAAGCACCACGCCGCGTCCGGCAAGTGCCGGCACCTGGGGCACGGTAGCGAATAACCCCACCGGAATTCAGTTGGGTGTCAACGGCACTCGATTGGGGAGCCCTTATGGAAATACGGTCGTCGGGGTACCCCTGTCGGTCAACGACACCGTGGCGCCGCCCGCGTGGGCACAGGGGGCGTATCGCAATATCACCTCGTTGCGCTTGCCGCCTTTTGCGTCGAATCTCTTTCAGGGGCGTTTTGCCGGGACGTTCAGTGATGCGGCCGGGGCGGACTACGTGTTGGCACCGGGCGACCGCGTGGTGATCCGTATTTGGGGCGCACGCACCTACGACGACGTGTTGGTCGTGGATCAGCAGGGGAACCTCTTTATTCCGGAAGTGGGACCGGTGCATGTCGGGGGCTTGAAGCATTCGCAGCTCGCGTCCGCCGTGAAGTCCGCCATCAGCCGCGTCTTCACGGATAACGTGGCGTCGTACGTCAACTTACAGAGTGCGCAGCCGGTGGCGGTGTTTGTGACGGGGTTTGTGGCAAATCC
>JAXYYF010000030.1:0-3743 GCA_037419475.1 bacterium | reverse complement strand
CTTCGTCTATCAAAGAAAACAACTCCCCGGAAATCTCCACGCGCCACCCCCCCCAAATTTGTGACAAAGGACGTATTGACGCGGGCACCGTTTTCGTACGTAACTGAGGCCGAAACGGGCACGTAGTTTGATTTTCCCGCATTTGTGGAAAACAGCGTCAGCGCTGGAGCAAACAAAAAGTAGCGGATGCCATGCTCATCAAAGAATCTGCAAATCTGCGAAAGAATAGAAAATGGCGGGTTGTCGATCACCACGCAGCCGTCCGGGTAGGTCTCGTGCTCATAGTCGCCTCCGGGGTAAAATGGCCGAATCACCGGCGCGCCCTGCAAGCCGTAGTGCGCCAAAGCCCAGTCGCGAATCACCTCGTAGATGTTCTGCGGCGTGTAGCAGTCGTCGGTGGTGAGTTTCGGCTTAAATTTATCCACAAATTTCGCATAATCCTCGCTGCTTTCGCTCTCGACATCTCCCCAAAAGTTGTTTCTTTCTGCCGCTGGTTTCGTCCGCTCGTGGGCGCTGACATGGATCGTCTCGATCTCGTCCATTGTAAAGCCGGTCAGCGCGGTGTCGAAAGAAAGGCTGTTTAGCTCCTCCATCTCAAACTTGAGCCGCGCCGCGTCCCACTCGCCCGTCTCGGCAAGTCGGTTGTCGGCGATGATGTAGGCGCGCCGCTGCGCCTCGGTCAGGTCGCTCACCAGCACATAGGGGACCTCCGTCATGCCCTCGGCCCGCGCCGCCTCCACGCGGCCGTGACCGGCGATGAGGTTGTGCTCCTTGTCGATCAGCACGGGCGAGACGAATCCAAACTGCCGCAGGCTGCGCCGCAACTGCTCGATCTGGTCCGGCCCGTGAATCTTCGCGTTGTTCTCGTAAGGGATCAGCTCGTCGATGCGTATTGTCGGCAGGTCCTTGACCGCCACGCGCACCGGCGTCTGCCCTGCTGTCGGCTTCTTTCCCATGTCCTTGCCTCCTGTCGTTTTTTCCGATGCAGTCCCCGGCCCTCGACGAGCGAGAGCGCGGGGGACAGAACCGTGAAGGCTATGGCCGGCTTCAAGAGCCGGGGACCACACCGGACGCTTTAGTATCCGCCCCACCGGGCCTACGTCAATACACCACGCATCAAGCGCAGTCCTTCGGCCCAGGCAGGGCGGCGTTTGCTTTTCTTTGCTCCTGCGCATTCCCCGCCCCTCGCGATTCGAGGGCGCGGGGTAGGAGGAAATTCATGACCGCCCCGGTCAAAGAGCGGGAAACACGCAGGAGCTTTCCGAAAATTTCCCGTGGGGAAAAAATCTCTCACGAGGGAGGGCCGGCGGTTTCCAAGGGCAGCGCCCAAACTTTCTGACCCCGGGGAGGGGTCTGCAAGGAAGCCCCGCGCGACGCCCTCGCGACGCGCCCGAGCGCCCAAACCTACCGCCGCGCCGCCGCGCCGCGGCGCTTTGATTTGCTGCGATTTTCGTGCATTTCTCGCGCCGTCTTGCGGCTGTGGCAGCTGTGGCAGAGGCTCTCGAGGTTGCTACGGTCGCAGAACCTTGACCAGTCGCCCTTGTGGTCGACAATGTGGTCGACGTCCGTCGCGCGGACCCGCCGCCCGTGCCGGGCGCACTCGCGGCAGAACGGCTCGCGCAGGAGCTGCGCCGGCCGCAGGTCGAGCTTCCACTCGTCGGTCTGGTACATCCAGCGCCAGGACTGCGATTCCTCACTGCGCCGGTCGCCGCGCGGCCGATGGGCGTCGCAGTATCCATCGCTCACCAGCACGCAGCAGCCGGGATGCCGGCAGGGCCGGAGCGGCTTTAAGGCCATCGGGCTATCACCTCCGGGCAAAGCAAAAAGCCACCGCCAACGCCTCCGGGATCGGAGTTGTCAGCAGTGGCTACTAAGCGAGCACGCGCCATGTTCGATATTCACGAGGTTCGATGCCTTGCATCGCCGGCACCAGAGGACCAGGTTGCGCGCCTCGGTGTCGGACCGGACAGCCTGCGATGTCGTGCGCCCGCAGTTGGGGCAAACGATCAGTCCGTCCTTTGTGACCAGTTTACCATCATTCCGTTTTGTTTGCAACACTTTTCACCCTCTTTTCTGCGTTTGTCACTAAAAAGCCAATAGGTTACAAGTAATGTCGCGCGCACGCGCGCACGCGATTCCTTACGCCTCGATCCAGCTCGCCACCCGGTAGCTGCCAAATTGACTGCCGCCGGTCCGCACCCGTGGGAGCACCGCGTCGAACGGTATCGTAATCGCATCGCTCTCGTCAAGCCACACCTCCGGCGGCGGCAGCTTTGCACGAAGGCTGCGCGAGCAGCTCCACGGATGTCGCCCCACCGGGATGATGATTCCGTCGCTGCGCTCCTTGGTGAGGTAGCGCGCGAGGTAGCGGTAGCCGAGCGCCTTACCGTGCCGCTTAAATACTGGCCAGTCCGTCACCTCGCCGCACTGCCACAGGAACCGCACCTCCGCCGGCGAGAGCTGCCGGTAGTCCGCGACGAGGTGAATGTGATACCTGTGCGCCCCGTGCAGACCCTCAATGGCCGGGATGTAGTCAAGGCCGCCCTTGCCTCGATAGCGCTCCACGCGCCGCAGGAAGGCCCGCAGCGCCTTGCGCACGTCGGCAAAGCGCTCCGGCAGATGCTCGTCGTCGAACTCCAGAATGTAGTGCGTGGCGTACTTGCCCATGAGCGCGATCATCAGCTCGAGCCGGTCGGTGGAGTCGCGGTTGAGCACCGTGCGCCGCTGCGCCTTGAGGTCAGCCTTGGCGCGGCGATCCTCGTCGGTGTCGGAGGGCGCATAGCGCGGCGGCATCGTCCCGCGGTACTCCTTGACCAGATTCCCCGCGCGCTGGCGCACGCAGTAGAACGGCTCAGCCATACACGCTCCCGACCATACCGGCGACCGCGCCGGTGAAATCGCCCTCAATAACAAATCGCTCCAGCTCCCGCAGATAATCTCGATAAAATTCCTCTAAAAGATGGTAAAAGACAGCCTCATGCGATAGATCTCCGTCGCATTTGTTTGCAAGGCGCACAGCGTTGTTCCGGTTGCAATAGAAACCCATCAGCAGCTTGATCATCCGTTTTCTTGTCATTTCATCCCTCCGTATCCGAGTTTGTCGAGCCCTGCGTTAACGGCGCGCCAGTGCTCGATGTCAAACTTCCCGTCGTTGCGCTGCATCAGGTAGAGCTTTGAGGCGTCCAGCCCGCAGGCCTCGGAGAGCTTGATCATCGAGCCTGGCCCCTTTTCCGACCAGTACCGGTTCAACCGGGCGTGGATGTCCGCTTTCTCGCTCGACGCCTTCCCGGCAAACCGCGGCGTTGCCTGACCGACCGCCAACGGCAGTTTGATCTCCGTCGGCTTCGGCACGTCGGCCTTCTCCTCGGGCGGTCTCTCCGGCGGCTCGACCGGCTTCGGCTCCGGTCGGCTCACGCCCTCCGCCGCGGGGATGTCGGGCAGCGGAGGCTTCGCGGCTTTGCCCGATTCGGGCACGTTCCCCGCGCCCACCTCCACCGCGCCGAGCGCGGGGAACTCCTCGACCGCATAGGTCGTGCCGCCCGGCAGCACCAGCGTGCCCGCGCCGAGCGCGTCGCACACATAGGCGCGGAACGCCTCGAGCGCCTTGACGTCGACGTGCAGCTCCGGCAGCTTCACGATCAGCACCTTGCTCCCCGTCATAGCTCCACCCCCTTCAGCGCCTTGCGCAGATCGATAAAGCGTCCGCCGAGGCCCTTGTCCACCAGCTCCTGCAGCGCGTCGAG
>JAXYYF010000029.1:0-3644 GCA_037419475.1 bacterium | reverse complement strand
GACGACGGCATCGGCATCCCGAAGGCTGACCGCAGCCGCATCTTCGAGCGCTTCTACCGCGTGGACAAGGCCCGCTCGCGCGAATCCGGCGGCACAGGGCTCGGGCTCTCCATCGCTACCGAGATCGTCCAGCGCCACCACGGCACGCTCTCGCTCGTTGACCGCGAGGGGCCCGGCACGACCGTGCGGCTTGAACTGCCCATCTGCCAGAGTGAGGTTCAGGAGGGCGCCGATGGATAAGAAAGCCAAACGGATCGACCGCGCGCAGAACCTTGCCATTATGGTGCTGCTCTTCTCCTTTCTGTTTCTGCTGGTTCAGACGCCGCTCTTTGGCGATGGGACCGGCAAAAGCCTTTCCTCTACCGTCCGCGGCTGGCTGCGCAGTGACGCACTTCCCGACGAGGCGGAGGATGTCTCTCTCTCCACGCTGTCCGTTCCGGTCCGCGTAGTCCAGTCCAACGGCTTCGTGCGCATCGGCTCCGACGCGCTGACAACGACGGATACGGCATTTGAAAATGCCGCCGTCTTTCTCGGTGAAGCCGTCGGCTCGTCCTACGGCATCTCATCCGCATCGGAGAGCATTCTGCTCTCCGCACTCGAGGGCGCGGGACTCTACTTCGAATTTGCCGCCGAGGTTCCACTTGAGGTCCTCTCGGCGCGGCTGGGCGTCAGCGCACCCTCCACGCGCGCGTTCAATGTCCACCGCTGTCTGCTCAGCGCTGCCGAGGGCGACTCCGTGGCGCTCTATCTTCAAGACACCGACGGCACGGTTCTTCGCTTTTCTACTGCCGTGCGCACCAACTCTCTGATGGAATATCTGGAAACACTGGATGGAAAAAGCGTTGAATTTGCCTGTCTGCTCGGAGATGATTACGCATTTCTCTCTCCCTACACGCTTGTTTTCAGCGAGATTGGCACACGGCGTGAGCTGAATGCCGCAAACGCGCTGAACGACTATCCGACCGATGAACTGCTCCGCTGCGCGGGCTTTAATCCCCACACAAAGGACTGGTACCGGGAATCCACCGGTACGATCGTGGTGCTGGAGGCGCAGCGCACCCTCTACATCCACACGGACGGCACCGTGGAATACAGCGGTATGGGAAGCGCCGACGCCGATTCTCTCTACGCTATTCCGACGGTCGAGGGCAGCCCCCCCACGCGCACGGAGATCTGCTCCGCCACGCGCACTCTCATCTCTTCTCTCGTCCGCGGCCGCATCGGTGACGCCGTACTCTTTCTCAGCGGCATGGAGGGCGACAGTGAGGAGGGTTACACCGTTTTCTTCGATTACATGGTCAACGGCACGCCGCTCCGCTTTTCCGACGGTTCGCACGCCGCAGAACTGAGTGTCCGCGGCAGGAGCATTACAGCCTTCCGGCTTCGTCTGCGCCGTTACACACTCTCCGACCGGGATTCGCTCCTTCTCCCGCTCGCACTCTCGCGCGCCATCGCGCAGAGCATGCCCGGCTGCGAGCTGAGCGTCGCCTATGTCGACCCCTACAGCGACACCGTCAGCGCCAGCTGGATCGCCGACTGAATTTTTTCGCAAAGGAGGATGTCCCTTGAACACCGCGCGGCTGAAAAATATTGTCATCATCATTCTGCTGCTCGCCAACGCCTTTCTGCTCGTCCTCCTTGCCTCCCGCCGCGCGGAGGAGCACGGCGCCTATGAGCGCTCGCTTGAGCAGCTCACTGCGCTCTACAGCGCAAACGGCATCGTGCTCGACGAGGAGCTTGTCAAGCAGGCCGCCGCACAGCTGCTGAGCGTTGAGCCCTCGCGCGATCTCGCCGCCGAACAGGAGCTTGCCGAGGGGATCATCGGTTCCGCCTCTTCCATCGACTCCGGCGGCGGCATTTACCGCTATTATAACGCCAGCGATCCGGGCAGCGGCGTCTGCCTGATCCGCAGCGGCGGCACGGTGGAAGCCAATGTCAACCGCGCTGTGGACGATCCGGACACGTTCTGCTCTGATTTGTGCACACCCTACGGATACCTGATCTACGAAACGCTCGACGACGGCCGAAACACAACCGTCACCGCCTATCGCATACTCAATGGGCTGGAGGTTTTCAACTGCGCGCTGACCTTTTCGTTCACCGGCGGCACGCTGGAAACCGTCAACGGGCTTTTTCTGCCGCCCATCGAGACCGATCCGGACAATGCGGCGCCGCTTGACATAGTCACTGCACTCGTCCGCTTTCTTGACTACCGCACCGCCGCAGGCACCGTGTGCACTCAGATTGTATCGCTCTCGGGCGGTTATCTGCTCCAAAGCACGACCTCCTCACCGCTTCAGCTGATTCCTGTCCTGCGCGTCGAAACGGACGTCAGCAGCTATTATGTCAACGCCGCCACCGGCGAAGTCACGCGCGAATGACCAAAAACACGGTCATGTAAGGTGGATACGAAAGAAAATCATTGCTTTTTCCCATTTCTCTGGTATACTGTGGTTATATTATGTGAATCCTATCGCTGTATGATGCCGCGCTGAGAAATACCGCGCGGCGCACGTGCGAAAAAATACAGTCTCCGCGTTGAAATGAGGTGCTCTTTTGACGAAATATATTGTTCAGGGCGGCTCTCCGCTCTTCGGTGAAGTCCATATCAGCGGCGCAAAAAACGCCGCTGTTGCTATCCTGCCCGCGGCCTTGCTGGTCGACGGCGTGTGCCGCATTGAAAACATTCCCCAGATCAGTGACGTGACCGTACTGCTCAAGATCCTTGAGCAGCTCGGCGCCAGAGTCCGCGTGCTCAACCGCAGTGACGTGGAGCTGGACTGCCGCCATATCGCCACCACCCGCGCGCCGCAGGAGCTGGCGCACAAGCTCCGCGCGTCCTACTATCTCATCGGCGCTCTGCTCGGCCGCTTCGGCGAGGCAGAAGTTTCGATGCCCGGCGGCTGCAACTTCGGCGGCACCCGCCCCATCGACCAGCACGTCAAGGGCTTCGCCGCCATGGGCGCAAGCGTGCGCGAGGGCGACTATATCTGCGCAAAGGCCGAGGGCGGACGCATGAAGGGCGCGAATGTCTATCTTGACGTCGTCTCCGTAGGCGCGACCATGAACATTATGATGGCCGCAGCACTTGCTGACGGCACCACCGTGATTGAAAACGCGGCGAAGGAGCCGCATATCGTTGATCTTGCAAACTTCCTCAACTCCATGGGCGCGGACATCAAGGGCGCCGGCACGGACACCATCCGCATCGTCGGCGCCAAGCGCCTGCACGGCGGCACCTACGCGATCATTCCCGACCAGATCGAGGCCGGCACCTATATGGCGGCCGTCGCCGCTACAGGAGGCCAGATCAAGGTGCGCGGCATCATCCCCAAGCACATGGACTGCATCACCGCAAAGCTTCAGGAGATGGGCGTCGAGGTCGAGGAGCAGGATGACGATCTGATCGTCCGCCGCGCCGGCGCGCTGCACCACGCCAATGTCAAGACGCTGCCCTACCCCGGCTTCCCCACCGACATGCAGCCCCAGATCACGACTGTGCTCTCGCTTGCCGATGGCACAAGCACGGTGACCGAGGGCGTGTGGGACAGCCGCTACCGCTACGTCGGTGAGCTCACGCGCATGGGCGCGCAGATCCGCGTGGAGGGCCGCACCGCCATCGTCGAGGGTGTGGAAAAGCTCAC
>JAXYYF010000028.1:0-3596 GCA_037419475.1 bacterium | reverse complement strand
GATGTCCACGTCGTGGAACTCGTCGCCCTCGATGATGCAGGTGCCGTCCGGAGAGGCCTTCTGCACATGGATCACGGCGCAGTCCAGCTTGGGAACGGGGACGGCCACGACCTTCTCGCCGGGGTTGAACGGATTGTCCACCATGACGAACTTATCGTTGTCCACGGTGTCCAGCGCGGCGCGCTGCTCCTTGCTGATGCCCCAGTACTCCGTCAGGCCGGAGCCGTTCATCAGGCGCACGGGCAGGAAGGGCAGGCCCAGAGACGCGGCGTGGAGCTGGAGCATGAGCACGTCCTGAGAATAGTCCTCATAGGTCAGCTTGCCGGCCTCGATGGCCGCGCGGAACCGGCGGGAAACGTTGGTGTAGCCGGAGTTGGCGGTGTAGCAGTTGATATAGGCCTTGACGCGGCCCTCGCCGATCATCATGTCCCAGTCGCCGCCGGCGGGACCGGCCCAGACGGTGAAATCCTTCTGCCCCTGGCGCAGGATCTCATAAACCGCAGCATAGGGCTTGCGGTTCGTGGTAAAGCCGCCGAAGCAGATGGTGTCTCCGCTCTTCACATACTTGGCAACAGCCTCGGAGAGCGTGCAAACTTTTCCCATAAGATTGCCTCCACATCATAGTTTTTCCTGTCGGAATTGCACAAAAGGACTTGTATTTTCGCAGAGAGTCATTTATCATAGTATCATACAACCACCCGCTGTAAAGGAATATTTGCGCGAAAAAGTTAGCGGATGTTGTTTTTGACGTCCTTTGCACCGCAGGGACGCAGCGCTGGAAAGGAGCGACCACCGTGCAGCCGCAGCCGTTTTATCTGAAGATGAGCCGGGACGATTCCTGGTTTATGGACCGCCCCCATTTTCACGAGAGCGTGGAGTTTCTGATGCCGGTTTCCCGGGGCGGAGAGATGTTTGTAGAAAATCAGGTGTATTCACTCCGCCCGGCGGCACTTTTTATCCTGCCGGACGCCACGCTGCACAAAACGCTGGTGTCCGAGCCTTATGAACGCTATGTGCTCCACATCCCCATCCCCACGCTGCACGCGCTCTCTGCGCCCCAGACCGACTTTTACCGCCGGGTGCAGGAGGCGGAACGGATGGTGGAGCTGGGCGGGCGGTACAACGAGCTGCTGACCCTGCTCAAGCGGCTGGACTGGGAGCAGGGTCGACGGAGCGAGGAGTTCGGCGCGGATCTGCGGCAGATGCTGCTGCTGTCAGAGTTCCTTTTGCAGGCGCTCTCCGCCGCCCCCCGGCGGCGGCAGGCCGACGGCCTGTGCCAGATCGAGAACCCAACGCTCCCCGGCGACCGGGAGGGTGCCCTCCAGATCAGCGCGGTGCTGGAATACCTCCAGCAGCATCTGGCGGAAAAGCTGACGCTGGAGCGGGTCGCCTCGGAATTTTACATCAGCAAGTATTATCTGAGCCACTGCTTTAAGGAAGCCACCGGCTTCAGCGTGATGGAATACGTCATCAACACCCGCATCCTGCGGGCACGCCGCCTGCTGCAGGACGGCCAGCGGGTGCAGGCGGCGGGGGAGGCCGTGGGCTTTCAGAGCAACGAGCACTTCATCCGCACCTTCACGACGCTGACTGGCCTGCCGCCCAAGCAGTACGCCAAGCGCTTCAGTCAGGGCGAGCGGCAGTAAATGCAGCCGCTGATGCAGGCTTTGATGCATCAAATCGCAGCTGCCCCGCAACATCGATCAAAAATTCTCTCGTTTTTTGACAAAAAGTCGAAAAATGGGAGGATTTTGTTCTGCGAAATGACGAAAACTGGGCATGAAAGCGGGCGAAACTGACAGAAATGATGAAAAACAGCGGCTTCTTTTGCAGGAATACTTGCAAAATTTCAAAAAGTACGCTATGATGGCTTTACAAAAAGTGAAAACAGGCGCGGGCGAAGCCATCCTGCCGCGCCGAAAAATTGGATTTGTGGAGGAATCGTCATGAAATTCAAGGTATACTACACGACCCACCTCAGCGACGTTGCGACCCAGATCTTCACCAACAACGATGTGGAAGTCAAGGTGGCCAGCGGCCTGGGCGAGGAGCTGTATCTCAAGGAGCTGAAAGAGTATCAGCCCGACGTGATCATGTGCCGCACCGAGCCGGTCACCGCCGCCATGATGGACGTGTGCACCAACCTGAAGGGCATCGGCAAGCAGGGCGCCGGCCTTGACAACATCGACATGGACTACGCCACCTCCAAGAAGATTCAGGTGGTCTTCGCTCCCGCCGGCAACGCCAACGCCGTGGCTGAGCACGCCGTCATGCTGATGATGATGGCCGCCCGCCGCTTCAACTATGTGGACCGTCAGTTCCGCAACGGTAACTTCTTCGTGCGCATGGGCCTTGAGAACACCGTCGAGGTCCAGGGCAAGACGCTGGGCCTGATCGGCTGCGGCCGGATCTCCAAGCTGTTCGCCGCCAAGTGCATCAACGGCATGGGTATGAAGGCCATCGGCTACGATCCCTATGTGACCAAGGAGCAGCTCAACGGTCTGCCCATCGAGCTGAAGGACAGCGCTGAGGAGATCTGGAAGACCGCCGACTTCGTTTCCATCCACCTGCCCCTGATGCCCGCCACCGAGCACACCGTGGGCATGGAGCAGTTCAAGATGATGAAGCCCCGCGCCATCTTCCTGAACGTGGCCCGCGGCGGCCTGATCCGCGAGGAGGAGCTGGTCGAGGCCCTGAAGACCGGCGTTCTGTTCGGCGCGGGTCTGGACGTGTACGAGCCCGAGCCGCTGTGCGAGAACAGCCGCCAGCTGCTGGACATGGACAATGTGATCCTGACCCCGCATACCGCGGCCACCACGGAGGAGTCCGTTATCAACTGCTGCACCTCCTGCGCCACGGATCTTGTCAACATCTGCTACGGGCGTCCCGTCGTCTGCCCGGCCAACAAGATCTGAGGCACTTTTTCGGGACGCGCGGTACCCGAGCCGCGGGTTTCCCAATCGCCGGCCGTCTGCTGAACCCTATTCGGCAGGCGGCCGGCTTTTGAATCGGCGGTCCGCGCGGACATGGCTCTGTACGGATTTGTCAAATTTCAGGTTTAATGCTCGTTAAAATTGGCGAACTCCAACAGGGAAAAGCAAGATATGCTAATTTTTTAGCGCACGGCAGTATTTACAATTTGCGCCCCTGTGCTATTCTTATGATGATAAAAGAGTGGAAAAAGCCAGTTTTACAGGTTTATGCCGGCCCTCAGACGGACTTTTCCCGGCAGAGCAGCCGGGAGAGGTGTTGCGTTTCCGGCCGGCGCAAGGAGAAACCGCTATGAAAACGATTTACACAATGGGCATCGACGTGGGCTCCACCGCATCGAAGTGCATCATCCTCCGGGACGGGAAGGACATCGTGGCCAAGTCTCTGGTGGGCGTGGGCGCGGGGACCAGCGGTCCCGCCCGAGCCATCAGCGAGGTGCTGGAGGCCGCGGGGATGCAGCGGGCGGACATGGACTTCGTTCTGGCCACCGGCTACGGGCGCAACTCTCTGGAGGAGATCGCCGACAGCCAGATGAGCGAGCTGAGCTGCCACGCCAAGGGCGCCCACTTCCTGTTCCCGGACGTTCACACCGTGATCGACATCGG
>JAXYYF010000027.1:0-3530 GCA_037419475.1 bacterium | reverse complement strand
CGGTGCGGCGACGCTGCCCGGCCGCATCGTGTACATCAACCGCGCGCACCGCTGGTTCCTCGTCGAAGCCGACCTCGGCGACGGCGTAAAGGTCCGCGAGGGCTTCAAATTTTGAGAGAGAAACAGGAGAACGACATGAAAACCATTGCGATTATGAACAACAAAGGCGGCGTCGGCAAGACCGTCACCGCCATCAACCTCGCCGACATCCTCGTCGCGGACTACGCGCAACGCGTGGTGCTGGTGGACTGCGACGGGCAGGCGAACCTGACGCGCTTTTTCCTGCCGGGGGCAGACAATCTGGAGCTCACCACCACGGCGGACGTGCTGCGGGGCGACTGCGAGCCGCTGTGGAGCGACAACCTCGTGCCGATCCGGCCGGGGCTCGACCTACTGCCGAGCAGCTCTGACCTCTACGAGCTCGACCTGCAGGCGATCAAGGACGGCGTGAGCGCGCCGGAGCGCCTGCGCCACTGCGCCGAGGCCGCGGCAGCGGACAGCGAGGTAGACTGGATGATCTTCGACTGCCCGCCCGGCTACACGCTCGCGAGCGTCGCGGCGCTGCTGAGTGTGCGTGAGGTGATGATCCCCGCGCTTGCCGACAAGTTCTCGCTCGACGGCGTCTTCGCCGTGATCTCGCAGCTGCGCGGTCTGAGCGCGGCCTGTCCGGGGCTGCGGTCCCGTGTGCTGCTGACGCAGACGCGCAGCGCGGAGGTCGTGGGCGAGTGCGAAAAGCTGCTGCGGTCGCAGCGCGTGCCGCTGTACCGCGCGAAGATCCGGCGCACGGACAAGGTGCCGGAGAGCACGGTGACACTCTCGCCGATGCGGGAATACAGCCCGCGCAGCAGCGCGGCGGTCGATTACCGCTGCCTTGCCGGCGAGCTGATGAAGGAGGTTTAACAATGGCGGGCAAAAAGTTTGACATTACGAAATTCGCGGCGACGCTGCCCGAGGCCGTGCCCGAATCGGGCACACGGGAGCAGATCGAATACATCGACGAGGCGAAGCTCAGCGGCGACGGCGAAAACTTCTACAGCATGGAGGGCATTGAGGCCCTCGCGCAGAACATCGAACTGGTCGGATTACAGCAGCCGCTGCGTGTTCGCCCCGACCCTGATGATGAGGGCGGCTACATCGTGGTCAGCGGTCACCGGCGCCTGACCGCCATCCGCACGATCTGCAAGGCGGACGAGCCGGAGCGCTGGCGCACGGTGCCCTGCATCGTGGAGCGCGGCGAGCTATCGCCGGCCATGCGGGAGCTGCGGCTGATCTACGCCAACAGCGACACGCGCCGCATGTCCAATGCGGACATCAGCGCGCAGGCCGAGCGCGTGGAGAAGCTTCTCTACCAGCTGCAGGAGGAGGGCGTGGAGTTCCCCGGCAGGATGCGCGACCATGTCGCCGAGGTCTGCCAGATCAGCAAGAGCAAGCTGGCGCGGCTGAAGGTGATCCGCGAGGGGCTGAGCAAATCTGAGCAGATCGCAAAGGCGTGGGAGAAGGGCGAGCTGCCCGAGGCCGCCGCGCTCGAGATCGCCCGCATGGACGACGAGACGCAGTATCGCCTGCTGGACTGGATGATCGACAATCACAGGAGCTACACGATCCGAGACGTGCAGGAGTTTATCAAAAGCCGCGAAGCGACCGCGCAGGCGTCGGAGGACGAAAAGTACATCGAACTTCTGACACACATGCGCGATAGCCTTGAACAGACTTTGCAGGACTGTGCCGATCGGCAAGCCGGTATTCTGGCTTTAAAGAACAGGTTTCGATGGGCCGGCGGCGGGTCGAGCGAGGGCGGATTTGATGGGACCTCTAAGGGGCTGGCGCTATACGGCGAGGATGGAAAGCGCATCCTGCGTCCGTGGGCAACCGTGTGGGATATGCTCGCCGCCATGCGGCTTCAGGACGGCCCGGCGCCTACCAGCAAAGCGGCAGAGGCCCCGCCTAAGAAAGCCGAGCCGAAAAGCGGAGCAGAGGAAACGCCGCTTTCGCTCGTGTGGCATGAGTCAGGCGTTAAACCGCCGGAAGGCGCGCACATCGTTTTTATCGACGAAAACGAAGTAGCAGACGATGACGTATACGTCAGCGGCAGGCTGGAAAGCGGATGGGCCGATTGGGATGAGGTCGTTCTCTGGACGCTGTACCCGGACGATCCCGCACAGCCCGAGACAGCGAGCGAGCCGGAGTGGCAGCCGCTCGACGCGGAGCATTGGCCAGCCGAGGGCGCGCTGGTCGCGCTCAGCTATGAAACCGGCCTCGGCGGCAGCAGCTACCTTGTGGCTCGCTGCGCCGGCGGCGCAGATGATGAGTACCCGTTTATCTCGACAGACGCGGGGACGACGGTCGACGACATCGTCGAATGTCGCTGCGACCGCTGGATGCCGCTCGCCGAGTGCAGGCGCGGCAAGGAGGGCGCATGAAAAACGCTTACGCAAAGGAGCAGGCGGAGCTGCGGCGGCAGCTGCTCAACTACGGGGCGCTGGTCGGCCAGCAGTTCAACGTGGATATGATGTGCCTTGCACTCAACGAGGAAGGCTTCGGACACGACCGGATCATGCGCATCATCCACCGCGCGGAGAAGCACGGCGAATATTTTCACGAGTGCCTCGCCTACGGCGTGGAGAGCGACGCGCGGTTCGAGCAGCTCGACCAGCGGCTCCGCTACATCTGCCGCGACCACCCGGAGGACTTCGTGCCGCGTGAGGAGCGCTACCCCAACGTCAAGGTGCCCGGCATGGGCAAAAAATTCAAAGCGGAACCGATAGGAGGATGAACATGAAAAACGAAGAGATCGTCAGGGCGCTGCGCGCCACAGAGAGCCGCAGCAAGCTGGAGCTGCTGGACGCAGCCGCCGATCTGATCGAGCGCCTGACCGACCGCTGCGCGCGGTACGCCGAGGAGATCGCCGTGGCGCAGGAGCGGACACGGTGGATCCCCGTGACGGAGCGCCTGCCGGAGGTGTGGCGAAACGATGAGACTTCCGAGCTTGTGAACTACATGATTTACAGCCCCTATTTTGGCGTGGACATAGGAAACTATCATGCAGAGGCGAAAACATGGCTATGTGTGGCTCTGCCATGCACCGTCACGCACTGGATGCCGCTGCCGGAATGGCCGGAGGAGACATGACAGAATACACCAACACGCCGATTCTGCCCGAGAAAGCCAAAGAGTTGATGTCCCTTGACACCGAGTACAAGGAGATCATCACCTACGGAAAGATCGAGGAGTGGTTCACAGCATGGGACGGGAAAGTCTATGTGAGCGTTTCCGGCGGCAAGGATTCAACCGTGCTGGCCTACCTAGCCGCAAACTGGCTCTCACATTTCCGCACGCCGCCGTGGCCGCTGAACCTCGTATTCATCAATACGGGGCTGGAGTACCCGGAGATTCAGCAGTTTGTAAACGAGTACGCAGATTGGCTGCGGAAGAGGTTCCCTCGCGTGACGATCAACCTTACTCGGCTGCGTCCGAAGATGAACATTCGGCAGGTGGTGACGAAGTATGGGTACAGCATCATCGGTAAAGAC
>JAXYYF010000026.1:0-3513 GCA_037419475.1 bacterium | reverse complement strand
TGTGTAATGGTAGCACACCGGACTCTGACTCCGTTTGTGAGGGTTCGAATCCTTCACCCGCTGCCAAAAGGCCGAAAACGTCAGTTTTCGGCCTTTTCTTTTTCTTTATAAAATCTACCGCATAAGGAGGCTGCACCATATGCACATCAAAGCGGTCTTTCTGGATATCGACAACACCCTTCTGAGCTTCGATGAATACCTCCGGCAAACTATGTCACAGGGCTTCGCTCATTTTGCTCTCAAGCCCTATGAGCCGTATATGTTCGACGTATTCAACCGCGAGAACAACGCGCTCTGGCGGCAGATCGAACAGGGCACACTGACCTTTTCCGAATTGATTCAGGTGCGCTGGAACCGTGTTTTTCGCGCGCTCGGCATCGACTTCGACGGCCCAACATTTGAGCAGTATTTCCGCGCAGCGCTCAATGAAAGCGCTATCCCGGAGCCGGGCGCGCCCGAGCTGCTGCATGCGCTGCATGGGAAATATCTTCTCTGCGCAGCAAGCAACGGCCCCTACACCCAGCAGGTTCACCGGCTGGAGCTTGCCGGAATGCTGCCGTATTTTGACGCGCTCTATATCTCCGAGCGCATCGGCGCGTCAAAGCCCTCCCGCGCATTTTTTGACGCCGCCTTCGCCTCGCTCAACCACGACTGTCAAGCGCCCATTCGGCCGAACGAAACACTGATGCTCGGCGACTCTCTGACCTCCGACATGGCCGGCGGCATGCAGTACGGCATGAAAACCTGCTATTACCGCCGCGGGAACACTGTATCCATTCCGGAGGGGATCGATCTGGTCATCGACCGGCTTGAGCAGCTTTCCGCCCTGCTTGAAAAGACACCGTCAGAAAAGGTAGAGTAAGAATATGAATCCCGATAAGACCTTTCTCGGCACAGAGCCGATTGGAAAGCTGCTACTCAGGCTCGCCATCCCCACCGTGATCGCGCAGCTGGTCAACATGCTCTACAATATCGTCGACCGCATCTACATTGGCCACATGCCCGGCGACGGCGGCCTCGCGCTCACCGGTGTAGGCGTATGCCTGCCGCTGATCCTCATTGTCTCAGCCTTTGCCGCGCTCGTCGCCTCCGGCGGCGCGCCGCGCGCTTCGATCTGCATGGGCAAGCAGGAGCACGAAAGGGCCGAACAAATCCTCGGCAGCTGCTTCGCCCTCCAGCTGTGCATCTCCGCCGCACTCACCGCCGCGCTGCTGCTATGGAGCCGCGATCTGCTGCTGGCGTTCGGCGCAAGCGAAAACACCATCGGCTATGCCGCCGACTATATGAGTATCTACGCCGTCGGCACAGTGTTCGTCCAGCTTACGCTCGGTCTCAACGCCTTCATCACCGCGCAGGGCTTCGCCTCCATCGGCATGCGCACCGTGCTCATCGGCGCAGTGACCAACATCATCCTTGACCCTGTGTTCATTTACGCACTGCATATGGGCGTGCGCGGAGCGGCGCTGGCAACTGTTCTCTCACAGGGGCTCTCCTGCGCATGGGTGATGTACTTCCTGACCGGGAAAAAGACGCTGCTGCGTCTGAAAAGAGAGAACGTCCGGCTTTCCCCCTCTCTCGTGCTTCCCTGCGTCGCGCTCGGCTTCGCCACTTTCACCATGCAGGCAAGCGAGAGCGTCATTTCCGTCTGCTTTAACTCCTCTCTGCTCAAGTACGGCGGCGACCTCGCTGTGGGCGCTATGACCATTCTCTCGAGCGTCATGCAGTTCGCCATGCTGCCTCTCCAGGGCATCGCACAGGGGTCCCAGCCCATCACAAGCTACAATTATGGCGCACGCAATGCCGACCGCGTCCGCCAGACCTTCCATCTGCTCGTCAAGGTCTGCCTGTGCTATTCCGTCATGCTCTGGCTGGTGATCCAGCTCTTTCCCGGCCTGTTCGCGCGGTTGTTCACGCCGAACACCGAGCTGATCGACTTCACCGTAACCGCGCTGCGCGTCTACTGCGGCGCACTGTTCCTCTTCGGTATCCAAATCGCCTGCCAGATGACCTTTGTCTCCATCGGCGCGGCGGGCTGCTCAATCATCGTCGCGGTGCTGCGCAAATTTGTGCTGCTCCTGCCGCTGATTTTTCTCATGCCGCACCTGATGGCCGATCAGACCATGGCAGTCTATGCGGCCGAGCCTGTGGCAGACATTATCGCCGTCACCTGCACAGGCATTCTTTTCGCCGTCCAGTTCCGAAAAGCTCTGCGGAAGCTGGACAGCGATCCATTCAATATCTGAAAAAATGAGCCGTCCGCTATACGCGGACGGCTCATTTTTCTTTGTTATGCAGGTCTCATCAAAACCGGCCGCCCTTGGTACGGAATGTCATCTCCGGTTTTTTGATACTCACCTTTGTGTCGCTCTCGACCGATTCGGTCACAAAGGCGTTACCGCCGATAACGACATTGTCACCCACCTCGGTCGCACCGCCGAGCAGCGTCGCGCCGGCATAGATCGTCACATCGCTGCCGATCTTCGGGTGACGGCGTATGCCGGGCGCGGAGGAATGATGCATAGCCGCCGGCGACATGGCGCCGAGCGTCACGCCCTGATAAAGCTGTACACGGTCGCCGATCACGGTCGTCTCGCCGACGACCACGCCGGTGCCGTGGTCGATGGAGAAATACTCGCCGATGGTCGCGCCCGGGTTGATATCGATTCCTGTCTGGGAATGGGCGTACTCGGTCATAATGCGGGGAAGCATCGGCACCTTTTCGAGGTAGAGCTCGTGCGCAATGCGATAGATAAAAATAGCAAACATACCCGGGTAGGATAGAATGATCTCCTGTCGGCTGGAGGCCGCGGGATCGCCGTTATAGTTTGCACTCAGGTCCTTGAGCAGCAGCTCCTGAATATGCGGCAGACGCTCCATCATCGTCGCGCAGACCTCCTCCGCGCGGCGATGTCCCTCTTCGCCCTCGGGCATGACCAGCTTGACCTGACGCAGCAGCTTATCGTAGACATGCCCCATGAGCAGCGCACTATACTGCTCCGGCGGAAGCTTTAAAAGATCCTGATCGCCGTAATAGGCCGGAAAAAGGATCTTCTGAAAGTCGCGGATAATCTCAATGACCGCCGCACGGCTCGGCAGACGCAATGCGTCGCCATACATCAGAATATCGCTTTTCCGGTAGTTCTCCGCCACACGCGCGGCGGCAGAACGAATGATCTCACTTCTATCGGACATTTTTATTTATTCCCCCTGATCCATTGGTATGAACTACCCGCGCCCACCCTCCGGCGGCAGCGGCACTGTGTTTTCTTTCTGTCTCTGCACATTCCGGCATACGGTGCGCAGCCATTTCCTGATTTTTCACAGTAACTCAATGGGGTTTATTATATGCTCTGTTCCCCCGCTTTGCAATATTTTTCTTGCCGCTCTCGCGCCCGCTGACAAAAATTTTTGGAAATACCCCTTGCATTTTCCAAACGAGTATGCTATAGTAATCAAGCTGTCTGAAAGGACATGCGCCGTTAGCTCAGCTGGATAGAGCGTCTGGCTACGGAC
>JAXYYF010000025.1:0-3426 GCA_037419475.1 bacterium | reverse complement strand
TGGCGGAGGAACTCGCCCCCCTTACCTTCCGGGTCTTCCTCCTGCCCAAGCCAAAAGACAAAGCCTGACCTCACCGCCCTGTCCCCTCGGTTCAGGGCGATTTTTCTTGCCTTGCTGTGCGACATTTTTTAAAATTGTGTCGCTTACAAGACACTCTCCCCATTTCTGTTCATTGCGTGCCTCCGCCGGATGGAGTACACTAAGTACAGAAACCTCACCCTTTTCTCGGGTGATCCTTGACAGATTTCACAAGAAACTGTCCGAATGAAAAGTAATAAGTAAGGAGTGTCAGTCCCATGTATGAGCACTATGAAAACTATGATCGTTACATCCCCGACGTCATGCTGAAAAAGCACAAGAAGCACGAGGAATACCTCAGCAACGCTTACGCCGGCATGAGTCACGAGGAGATCTATAAAAGCAAGCTGGGCACCGTCGAAGATGCCATCGGCCTCATCGAGAGCGGCGACTGCATCGTCTGGTCCATCCACGGCTCCGAGCCTCGTCTGTTCCTGCGCAACCTCCACCGCATCGCTGACCGCATCGACCCCAAGAACCCCGTCGAACTGTGGTCCTGCGTGGACCGCTGGGGCAGCGAGTATCAGGTCCACAGCAACCCGGAGCTGAAGGACAAGTTCCATCACCAGACTTTCTTCTATGACGGCAACTTCCGGAAGATCCATCCCTCCGGCATGTCTACTTATTTCCCTGTAAACCTGCATAACTACGGCCAGGAGCTGCACCGCTGCAAGCGCCCCAACGTCGTCGTTGTCGGTGTGTCCACCATGGATGAGCACGGCTACTGCTGCGTCTCCTGCGACCTGCAGTGGGAGATGGAGTCCTTCTACTCCGCCGATAAGATCATCTTCGAGGTCAACCCCCGCATCCCCCACCTGCCCGGTGACTGCGCCCTGCCCGTGGCCATGGCCGATGTCATCATCGAGTCCGACCTGACCCTGTACGAGCTGCAGGATCCCCCCATCGGTGAGGCAGAAAAGGCCGTCGCCCAGTACGCCGCCGAGATGGTCCACGACGGTGACTGCATCCAGCTGGGCTTCGGCGGCATCCCCAACGCCATCGGCTTCGAGCTGATGAACCGCCACGACCTAGGCATCCACACCGAGCAGATCGGCGCCTCCATGGCCCACATGATCCAGAGCGGCGTCGTCACCAACCGCTATAAGAACCTGGACAGAGGCTGGTCCGTCGGTGCCTTCATCATCGCCGACAACTTCACCTACAACTATGTCAACAACCACCCCCGCATCATGATGCGTCGTGGCCGTTACACCAACGACCCCATGATCATCGCTCAGCAGGACAACATGGTCTCCATCAACGCTGCTCTGCAGATCGACCTGACCGGCCAGGTGGCTGCTGAGGCTCTGGGCCACATCCAGTTCTCCGGTACCGGCGGCGCTACCGACTATGCTTACGGTGCCTACCACTCCCGCGGTGGCCGCGCTATGCTGTGCCAGATCTCCACGGCTAAGAAGGGCACCATCTCCCGGATCGCCCCCATCCTGGATCCCGGCTCCATCGTGTCCGTGTCCCGTAACCTGACCGACATGGTCATCACCGAGTACGGTGTGGCTAAGCTGCGTCAGCGCACCGTGAAGCAGCGCGTGGAGAACCTGATCGCTGTTGCTCACCCCGACTTCCGCGCCGAGCTGCGTAAGGAAGCCAATAAGTATATGTATTTCTAAGAAGCAGTCCACCCTCCCAGAAACGCCGCTGGGGGACGCCGTATCACACGGTGTCCCCCAGCGGTTTTTTTATTCCATCGTGATGATGCAATCCTGTAACGTCACAATTTTCATCATGTTATGATTTTTATGTACGCCCCCGCCGTGCAGTACATCTCAATCCAGCAAAATCGCGTCTCCCCCCAAGCTCACCCGGTTCTCCGGGGCCAGTCTCTGACATAGGTCCCGCAGTGCCAGCAGCTTGGGGTCTTTCGCGTTCCGGCTCTCCACCCCAGGCAGGCCATACTCCTCCCCGATCATGGCATACTTCGTCTCACCCAGATCATGGTACGGCAGCAGATTCAGCTCCGGCCGCCCCGCCAGCCCCGCCACAAAACGCGCCCCCGCGGCGACCTCCTCCTCGCTGTCGTGATACCCCGGCACCAGCGGCATCCGCACGATGACTCGCCCGCCCTTCTTCGGCAGCTCCTCACACAGCTTCTTGATGTTCTGCAAGATGCGCTCGTTCGGCACGCCAGTCAATTCCTTGTGCTTCCCGCTGTCCATCGCCTTCAAATCGACAAACACGGTGTTGCAATGCTGCGCCACCGCCCAAAGCTGCTCCCAGGGCGCAAACGCCGACGTCTCAATACAGGTGTTGATGTAATTGGCCCGGCAAAGCCGCAGTGTCTCCGCCGCCACCTCATGCTGTAACAGCACTTCCCCGCCGGAGAGCGTCACGCCGCCCCCGCCCTTCCGATAAAAGGCCGCATCCTTCGCCGCCTCCCGGTAGAGTTGCTGGGCCGTATACGCCTTCCCTGCGATCATCCGGGCCTTCGCTGCACACAAGGTCACGCAGGCCCCACACTGAACACAGGCAGAAAAGGTTACGGTCACCCGTTCCCCCGGCACCACGGTATTGACCCCATGGGAACAGACCTTCTCGCACATCCCGCACCCGGTACACTTCTCCCGGTTCACCGCCAGCTGGGGCCTGGCCGCCAGTCCAAAGGGATTGCTGCACCACCGGCACCGCAGGGGACATCCCTTAAAAAACAGAATGGTGCGGATACCCGGCCCGTCCGTGTTCCGAAAGCGCCCGATGTCAAATAAAATGGCCGTTTTCTCGCTCATGTTACGCCCTCCCCAAGATAGCAGTTTCCCGGAGCCAAACGACTCCGGGAACTGCATCGGAAGAAAAATCAGAAGGTATGCTCCGTGCGGTTGATGATATCGTCCTGCACGCGCTCTGCAATGTCAGTCCAGTAGACGCTGTACCCCGCCACGCGAACCATCAGCGTAGGATAGTTTTCCGGGTGTGCCTTGGCGTCGATCAGTGTTGCCTTGTTGATGGTGTTGAACTGCACGTGGTACACCCCATAGTCGTTGAGCATGGTCCGCACCAGATTGGTGAAGTTCCGCATCCCGGCCTCTTTATACTCCGGCTGCACATAGGTGGCGTCGGGGCAGTTGAGAGGAATGTCTCGAATGGTATTCATAAGATGATCTCCTTTCCGATCTCCGGTCCGATCACTGCATCAGCTCGCTCTGGCTGATCCACATGTTCAGCAAGGTTCCGTTGGTATAGGCCGGGAAGTCCAGCTTGCCATAGCTCCGGGCCGCCGCCGTGGGGCCGTTGGTGTCGGCCTGCTGGGTGGCGGACATGGTGTCGGAGATGGGCATCCCCGCCAGCCGTCCGTTGGGGGTGGCGCCGGTCATCGCGCCGTAGCCCACGTTGGAC
>JAXYYF010000024.1:0-1383 GCA_037419475.1 bacterium | reverse complement strand
CTCTGCAGAAACCTGCGCATAGGCAGAGCGCACATTGGCAAGGTCTGTCGCCTCCCGGCTCTTTTCCAGTTGAGAGGCAAACATTGGGATCGCAATGGCGACCAATACGACGACAATCGCAATTACGACCAATAACTCCATCAAGGTAAATCCCTTGTATTTTTGTTTCATAGAGCTCTTCGCCTTTCCACGATGCATCTTGCGGTATCCGGCGGCAGCAAGGTGGGATACCATATCGGATCAGCGGTTTGCGTCTTTATTCTGCACACAGCTCCGTGGTCAGCGCGTCCATCTGCACCTCATTTACAGGGCTGAGCGCACTGCGCAGCGACACCACGGCGTTGCAGATGCGCAGGTCCTTCATTTCCTCGAGCTTCGCGCGCATCAGCCGCGCGGCAGCGGGCGCCCACGAGCCGTTTTCCATCAGCCCAACCGTGCGGCTGCGGAAGCCCTTGGCGCGCAGATGGTTCAGAAACGCCTCCATGGGCGGGAACAACCCGCCGTCATAGGTTGAGCAGGCCAGCACAAGCTTGCCGCAGTAAAAGGCGCTTGCTACCGCGTAGGAGACCTCAGTCGTCGTCAGATCACAGAGGGTGACCTTTGCACCCTCTGCCTCCAGCTTTTTCTTCAAACACTCCGCCGCGCGGGCGGTGTTGCCGTGAATGGAGGCATGGGCGAGCAAGATCTCCTTGGGTGCTTCACTTTGCCAGTGTGACCACAGATCGTAGAGCCGCAGAGCCTCGGTGAGCGTCTCGCCCGTCAGCACAGGGCCATGGAGCGGGCAGATCGCCTTGAACTCCAGTGCGGCGGCCTTTTCCAGCAGCGCCTGCACCTGCGCGCCGTACTTGCCGACAATGTTATAGTAGTAGCGCCGTGCCTGCGGCACCCACGGTGCGGCGGCGGTGCGCGAGAGGGCGCCGAAGCGCCCGAAGGCATCAGCGGAGAAGAGGAGCTTCTCCGTTTCCTCGTAGGAAACCATTACCTCCGGCCAATGAACCATCGGGGCGAGCATAAAATGAAGCGTGTGTGTGCCGAGGGAGAGCGTCCCGCCCTCGCCGACCTCCAGCAGGCGGTCGTTCTTCGGTGCGTCCGCGCCGAAGAACTGGCGGAGCATCGCGAAGGTCTTGGCATTGCCGACAAGCTGCATTCCGGGATACCGCTCCGTGAGGCGCAGGATGCTGCCGGAGTGGTCCGGCTCCATGTGCGAGATCACAAGGTAGTCCGGACTGCGCCCGTCCAGCTCGTGCGTGAGCTTGGCGAGCCATTCGTCCGCTGCACGGGCATCCACGCTGTCCATGACGGCGACCTTCTCGTCCAGAATGAGGTAAGAGTTGTAGCTCACGCCCATCGGCTGGACAGGGTACTGGTTTTCAAAAAGGGGCA
>JAXYYF010000023.1:0-3218 GCA_037419475.1 bacterium | reverse complement strand
TCTGCGGCATTGCGCACGACTGCTACAGCGCACCGGCCGGCGTTGCCTTTTTGTATGCGATTCCGTTCGCGGTGGGGATCATTATATGCGCGGTGCTGGCCTGTGTACTCAGGGAAAAAGCATAAAAGAAAGACTCCGTCCGTGAGTCTTTCTTTTCTTTATGCGATCCCGAACAGCCGCTTTCCGTTTTCCGCGGTGAGGCGGATCACTTCCTCTGCGTTCATGCCGCGCAGCTCGGCAATTTTTTCCGCAATGTAGCGGACATTGCGCGAATCGTTGCGCGTGCCGCGAACGGGGACAGGAGCCATGTAGGGACTGTCCGTTTCCAGCAACATGCGGTCGAGCGGACACATGAGCGCGACCTCGACCGTTTTGCGGGCATTTTTGTACGTCACGGGCCCGTCAAAACCGAGATACCAGCCGCGCTTTAAAAGTTCATGTGCCATTTCAACGCTGCCGGAAAAGCAGTGGAACACGCCGCGGACATGGGGAAATTCCTGCACGATAGCGAGACTGTCGGCGTGCGCATCGCGGTCGTGAACGATGATCGGCATGTTCAGCTCCTGCGCGAGCGCGAGCTGGTCGCGGAACACCTTCTGCTGGAATGCACGCGGAGGATTTTCTTCCCAGTGATAGTCCAGACCGATCTCACCGATGGCAACGGTCTTGTCCTCCTGCGCCCAGACGCGGAGCGTATCAAGGCTCTCTTCCGTGTAGGCCGCGCAGTTCTCCGGATGCCAGCCGACGGCGGCATAGACATGCGGAAACTGCCGCGCCAGTTTCGCTGCGCGGCGGGAGGAATCCATATCGCAGCCCGGGTCGAGAATCAGCCCGACGCCCTGTGCGGGCATGGCGGTGAGCAGAGCGCTGCGGTCGGCGTCAAAGGCTTCGTCATCGTAATGTGCGTGAGTGTCGAAGATCATTGCTTCAGCTCTGCCTTTTGCAGAATGGTGTTGGCGATATATTCCGCCTTGAGCGCTTGCAGCCGGGTCATATTCGGGTGTTGCATGTGCTTTTGCTGAAGTGTTTCACTCTCCCACTGCTCGACGAGCAGGATCACGTTTTCCTCCTGCACGGAGAAATAGTAGTCATAGCGAAGACATCCGTTTTCGGCGCGAATGGCATTGAGCAATCCGCTGGAGATGACCTGATCCGCATATTTTTCGCGGCAGCCCGGTTTGGTGGTGTATTTGACCAACAGTGTCAGCATAAAAATCACGCTCCTTTGCAGCCATTGTACCGCAAAGGAGCGTGGTTGTCTATTGTGATTTTACCACGGATTCCGACTGTCCTTAATGACCGGTGCGGTCAGCAGAGTTTTGCGCCGGCGGGGATCTTGTCGTCGACCATGATGAGGTTGAGGACCTCCTGTCCTTTTTCTGTGTGGACGGCGGAGAGCAGCATGCCACAGCTCTCCAGCCCCATCATCTTGCGCGGCGGCAGGTTCACGATGGCGACGAGCGTCTTGCCAACAAGCTGTTCGGGCTCGTACCACTTGTGGATGCCGGAGAGGATCTGGCGGTTGGTGCCCGTGCCGTCGTCGAGCGTAAAGCGCAGCAGCTTCTCGCTCTTTTTCACGGCCTCGCAGGCCTTGACCTTGACGGCACGGAAGTCGGATTTGCAGAAGGTGTCGAAATCGACATTTTCCTCGAGCTGCGGCTCGAACTCCATCGCGGGCAGCGCGGCCTTCTTCTGGGCCTCGTGCAGCGCCTCAAGCTCAGCAAGCTCCTTGGCGGCGTCGATGCGCGGGAAAATGGCGGGCCCCTTGTGAACGCTCACATTCGCGCTCAGGCGGCCCCACTCTGCGGCGCTTTCCCAGTCGCGGCAGTCCTCACCGGCGCCGATCTGCGCGAAGATCTTTTCGCAGGAATCGGGGATGAACGGCGTGAGCAGGATCGTGCAGATGCGGATGGTCTCGAGCAGATTGTACATCACGCTGGCAAGACGCGCGCGGTTGGCTTCGTCCTTGGCGAGCACCCACGGCGCCGTCTCATCGATATACTTGTTGGCACGCTGGATGACCTTGAAGATGACCTCCAGACCGTTCTGGAACTGGAACTTTTCCATCTCGGATTCATACTTGCCGCGCAGTGCGGAGGCGGAGGCGATCAGCTCGGCGTCAAACTCACCTTCGGCACGCTCGACCGGCAGCGTGCCGCCAAAGTACTTTTCGACCATCGCAGTCGTGCGGGAGACGAGGTTGCCGAGGTCGTTGGCGAGGTCGACGTTGATGGTGTTGATAAGCAGCTCATTGCTGAAGTTGCCATCGGAGCCGAAGGGGAACGTGCGCAGCAGGAAGAAGCGCAGCGCGTCCACGCCGAAGCGCTCGGCGAGCACATAGGGATCGACGACATTGCCCTTGGACTTTGACATCTTGCCGCCGTCCATCACCAGCCAGCCGTGGCCGTAGACATGCTTGGGAAGGGGCATTTCCATGCTCATGAGCATGGCGGGCCAGATGATAGAGTGGAAACGGACGATCTCCTTGCCGACAAAGTGAACGTCGGCGGGCCAAAACTTATCGTAGTCGTCGTACTTCTCATTCATAAAGCCGAGAGCGGTGCAGTAGTTGAAGAGCGCATCAACCCAGACGTAGACGACGTGCTTGGGATCGAAGTCCACGGGGATGCCCCAGGTGAAGCTGGTGCGGGAGACGCACAGATCTTCAAGGCCGGGCTTAATGAAGTTGTTGACCATTTCATTCACACGGCTGGCAGGCTGGAGGAAATCCGTATCCTCGAGCAGATGCTGCACACGGTCGGCATACTTGGAGAGCTTGAAGAAGTAAGCTTCCTCCTCTGCGTCCTCGACCTCGCGGCCGCAGTCGGGGCACTTGCCGTCGACCAGCTGGCTTTCGGTCCAGAAGCTCTCACAGGGCTTGCAGTACTTGCCGACGTACTTGCCCTTGTAAATATCGCCCTTCTCATACATCTTCTTGAAGATCTTCTGAATGGCCTCGACATGATAGTCGTCTGTGGTGCGGATGAAGCGGTCGTTGGAAATGTTCATCAGTTTCCACAGGTCAAGAATGCCCTTTTCGCCGCAGACGATGTTGTCTACGAACTGCTGCGGGGTCACGCCCGCGGCCTTGGCCTTGTCTTCGATCTTCTGACCGTGCTCGTCCGTGCCGGTGAGGAACATGACGTCATAGCCGGTCAGGCGTTTGTAGCGCGCCATCGCGTCGGTCGCCACCGTGCAGTAGGTGTGGCCGATGTGAA
>JAXYYF010000022.1:0-3182 GCA_037419475.1 bacterium | reverse complement strand
CCTCGGCAAAGATGGCCGGGATGATGGCCGCGGCCATCCTGTCGGACACCGTGATGTTCAAGTCCCCCACCTGCACGCAGCGGGACATCGACATGGCCCACCGCATGGCGCGCATCGCCAAGGTCTCGCTGGACGAGCTGGGCCACATGATCTTCTCCGTCTCCAGCGGCGATAAGCACTCCGCCGAGGAGCTGCTGATGACCGACTTCAAGGAGTTCCACATCGCGGGCCACGATCTGGGCGTGTCTCAGATCACCTGCGCGGACTCCCAGCATATGCTCGCCCGCAAGGACGAGCTGAACGCCACGCTGCACAAGCTGCGCACGGAAAAGCATTACGATCTGGCGGTTCTGATGCTCACCGACGTTTTGCAGGAGGGCAGCCGCCTGTTCTTCGCCGGCGACGAGCAGACCATCCAGCAGGCGTTCAACTGCAAGACGGAGGACTGCAGCGTGTTCCTGCCCCACGTCATGAGCCGGAAGAAGCAGGTCATCCCCGCCCTGTCCGCCCTCTGGGGCTAAAGCTCCCCGGGAAGCGATCCGGGCCTTTTCGAAACGCTCCGGCTTCTCTGGCAGAGATCCCGGCTTCCCGAACAGCACAGCGATCCGGCCCGCGCCCCCCCCCGGTGCGGGCCGGATCTTTTCTGTGGTTTTCCGCGCGGCCGTTTTTTGGCGGGAAAAACGGTGCGGCGGGGCCTTCTCCCCGCCGCGCCGCCATCTTGTCCTCTAAGACCGGACGATCGAAGTTCGCGCCGCTCCAACTGTCGTCAATGCAGATGTCATGGACCTGTAAGCGGTGCTTGCGCATGAACTCGTCCAGCAGAGACTGCCGGTTGGTAACGCTCCGGGACGAGCCTTCGCTCTCGTCCTCCTTTGACAGCCGGATGTATCATGCCGCGCGGTGATCCATGGGGTCGCTGATCTCATGGCACATGCTTGACCTCCCGAGATAAGCGGCCATTCATCATGAATAGGATGCATGATGTTCCGGCCCCAGCACAGATCTTTGAAGTTCCCGCTCGAGAAAGATTTTAAAGAAGCTCAGCAGAGCCTCTCCCAGATCGGAGTGCGTCTCAGAATAACAGCATTTCGCCCGCTTTCCGCCGCAGCACCTCCTATGCATCCAAGCTGCGGCGCGCAGGCAGCGGATATGACGCAGCGTCCACGCAGCCGTTCCGAGCGGTTTTACGCATTCGCAATGATGCCGCAATGCGGCGCATCCTTCGCATCGTTTGAAATGCATTTATGCATCGGCATCAAAAAAGCAGCCGCAATTCTGTCCGATCTCCATTTTGAAAACGCTCATTGCCGGTATACCGGCAGCGGATGCCGTTCCGGCAAAAAAACAGTGGGCTGTCGAAACAGCCCGCCATTCTTTTAGAAGTTTTGAAAATTCGGATCAGAGCAGGCACGGCCGGCTGTGTGCCGGCCTCGCCTGTTTTTTGTCTCGGAAGATCAGCAGCGGCACGGGGATCTCCGTGCCGCTGCCTTGTGCGCGATCTTCTTTTGGGTCATGCCGCTGTGGATAACGCTTCCGCGGTCCGGTTTATTCCACGTGGAAATACAGATAGCTGCTCAGCTTGCTGGAGTCAAACGTCTCTGTACCCGCGCCGGAAGCATCGGTGGAAGCCGTGGCAGTAAACGTACTGGGATACGTGGGGGCGGCATTCACAGCCTGCGTGGAAAATTTCTGCGGTCCATTTCCGTCAATGCCCGCGCTGCTCGCCGTCAGGCTGCCGCCGTTGATCTCAATGCCTTCGAATCCGATGATGCCGCAGCCATCGCCATACGCGGTATCGTTCGAGCTGAGATCCTCCGTGAATGTGACCTTTCCGCCGTGTCCGGTCAGGCTGCCGCCGTTCACGGTCAGCTTTCCATAACAGTAAACGCCCGTAGAGAAAGGCGACAAATTAGCCGTTGTCAAACCATGAGAGGCCGCGGACACGGTGCCGCCGTTGACCGTCAGGCTGCCGTTTACGTAGATGCCATAGCTGGTGTGCTGAACATCCGGGTATTCCTCATACAATGTACCCGCGTCCGTCACGGTCAGCGAACCGTCGCCTTCAATGGTCAGGTCGCTTGAGATATGCATTCCCCGGCCATTCAGGGCGTCTCACGAGTAAGTCAGCGCATTGCTGCCCACCAGCTTCAGAGTCAGCGGTTCCAGCGGCTCCAGCGGCTCCGAGGTCCAGGGGATCCTCTTGTATACAATGCAGGCGTACATACTGTCGTCGCAAATTGCCCCTTCTCCCGAGTAGGTGTAGTTCGTCAGCGTCAGGGTGTGCGTCCCGGGATCGTAGCTCACGGTCCCGCCTCCGAACACATCGCCGCAGTTGGCCGCCATCTGCCGGCGGTTGATCCGCGTGTCGGGGGGGGGGACTTTCCCTCTCCGGTGCCGCTCGTGATCCCATGCTATACCGCCCACAGGACATACGGCGCGTAATACTTGGACCGCGGTACGCCGGTGAATGGGATCGCTCCCGTGTAATCGGCCGTATTTACACTGGCCATGCGGCCCAGCACCGTGACGAACATGCCGCGGGTCATGGTGCCGTTCGGTCCGAAAGTGGTTTTGCTGGTCCCGTTGAAGAAGCCGTTGATACGCGCGTACTGCACGGCGTCATAGCACCAGTCGGTCTCTTTCACATCTGCGAATGGATTCGCCAGCTCCGCAGACGCTCCCTGCGTGTCCACAGCGGCAAAAGCCATGGCCGGAACCAGAGAGAGCACCATGCAGCATACCAGCAATAGGCTGATGATCCGTTTTTTCATCCGGTCTATTCCGCCTTACGCCCCTCTGCCGGACGTTTTTTGTCTCTGCAGGAGTGAATTGTCCCGTGTGTCACGGGACAAAGGGGGGAGGTCCCTCCCCCCTTTGTTGGCCCTCTGTTCACTTGTCGTATTTTCCAGAGCCGGTGCAGGTCGCTTCATCCGGCGTCTTTCCGCGCGAGGATACCGCCGCTTTTATCCCGGTCCGGCCGCTCAGCCGCGGACGGGAGTGAGGTCGCGGTATTTAAGATACATGCTCTGCTTGGTATAGGGGTTGATGCCGGGGATATAGGCGGAGTATATGCAGTCCTCCGCAGTGGCGCTGGAGTCGGTGGCCAGCAGGCTGCTCACGCCGGTCAGCTTGCCCGTGACCCAGACGAGATCGCCCGGGTGGAGGCTGGCGTTGGTGTCGTC
>JAXYYF010000021.1:0-2267 GCA_037419475.1 bacterium | reverse complement strand
CGTCGCCCGCGCCGACGATGTTATGCACCTCGTCGATGACGAGAATGATGTTGCCTAATTTACGAATTTCCTCGATCAGGCCCTTCATGCGGCTTTCAAACTGACCGCGGAACTGCGTGCCGGCGACGAGCGCGGTGAGGTCAAGAAGATAGACCTCCTTGCTTCTGAGCTTGAAGGGCACCTCGCCCGCGGCAATGCGCTGGGCAAGCCCCTCGGCGATTGCCGTCTTGCCGACACCAGGCTCGCCGATGAGACAGGGATTGTTTTTCTGACGACGGTTGAGGATCTGCACGACGCGCTCGATCTCTTCATCGCGGCCAATGACCGCGTCAAGCTTGCCGTCGCGGGCGCGCTGGGAGAGGTTGATGCAGTAGCTGTCAAGGAATTTATGCTTGGCGCCCTTTTCCCCCTTTTTGCCGCGCTCGGCGCGGCCCGCGCCGTCCGTCGCACCGTCCGCGGGCGAGGGCGTGTCACCGTTCTGCCCGCCGAACAGGCGGCCGAGGAAGGGAAAGGTCGCGGTCTTGCCGTCCTCTTCCCCATCGGGATCGTCGGGATTTTCAATGTTTTCAAGATTCTCAGCGCCGCCGAAGGCGTTCATCATCTCGTTGGAAATATTGTCGAGGTCTTCGTCCGTGATGCCCATACGCTGCATCATCTCGTTCACCTGCGGCAAGCCAAGATTTTTGGCGCACTTAAGACACAAGCCCTCGTTGATATTCTTTCCGTTCTCCGTGCGTGTGATGAACACAACGGCAACATTCTTTTTACATCTGGAACAAAGCTGTGGCTGCATAATGGGAAACCTCCGTTACGTGAGAGATGCGATGATGGATCGCGGGGTATTGTTCATAAACCAGGCCAGAAGGTGCGTACCCTCTTCATGGTCCATGAACCACGTCACGCCGAAGCGCGGCGCAAGGAATATGATAAGGAACAGGAGCAGCGCTCCCTCGACAAGCGAAAATGCCGCACCGCCGAGCATATTGATCTGAAGCAGCACCGGCAGCGCGCAAAGCTCGTCGAGCGCGCGGGTGAGCAGCCGGAGCAGCAGCATCAGCGCGAGGAACGAGAGCAGAAACACGACGGCCTGCACGATCGTTTTCACCAGCAGATACGCTGCCTGTTCCGCCGCCGAGCGGAGCGATTCGTTCACGCTGTCGGCCACGCCGCCGATGGCATCGTCCGACACGCCGAAGCGCTTGAGCTTTTCCGCCGCGGCGTTGAGCAGTCCGCTCACGCTCTCCGGCAGCAGTCCGCCGCTCTCTGCATCGTCTGCCGGCAGCTGTGTCTCCACACCGGTCTCCGGAGCCTCCGCTCCGTTTGTGACGGCCTGCTCAAACTGCGAGATCACCTTTTCCTCCACGCGCGGGAAAACCAGATCCGTCACCGGCTCGACGAGCATCGCCGTCAATACGGCTGCGCCAGCCAGCGCGAGCACAACGCTCACAAGCTCCATCAGGCTGCGGATCAGGCCCTTACGCGCGCCGCGCAGCGCGAATACCACCAGCACGGCCGCAAGCACCAAATCAATGACAATCGTATTATCCATGCTTTTCACTTTCCTTTCAAGTGAAAATATCTTCTATTTCCGGCGAATTACGGCACATAGAGCCATCCCCCGGAGCTGCCGAGCAGCACCGCCGTGCCGTCTGTGCGCATGCGCACGCCGCGCGCATACTGCGTGTCGTCGAACACCGCATACTCCTCGAGCTCTGCGGTGTAGATCACCAGCCCGTCACTGTAGAGCACGGCGAGGTATTTTCCCGCCGCCGAAATGTCGAGCACGTCGCGCTGGGTATCGAGTGATGCGATGCGGTTGCCCTCGGGACCGACGGTGACGATCTTGCCAGCGCTGCCGGAGCGGTAGCGCGAGAGCACAAGCGCGCCGAAGCCGGAGCCTGATAGCGTACTGCCGCGCAGATAGGGGTAAGCGTAATCGTAGGAGCCGGCGATCGAGCCGTCGCCGCTGAGTGCAACAAAGCGGTCGTCCGTCACGGCCACGAGCGTACTGCCGAGACTGCCGAGCTCATAGAGCAGTGTTTCATTCAGCTCACAGGAGGACACCGGTGCCTCCTGATCGAGCGCAAAGCGCTCGATCGTGCTCAGAAACGCTCCGTCCTCCTCTCCCAGCATCACCACGGCGGCATGCCGTCCGTCACGCTCGACACAGGCGTCGAGCATGTAGTGATTGGAGGAATTGAAGGTGAAGCTGCGCTCACCGGAGGCACTGTAGACCGAAACGGCGGATTTATAGCCGCTTTTGTCTG
>JAXYYF010000020.1:0-3165 GCA_037419475.1 bacterium | reverse complement strand
GGCTTCCTCTGCTTTCGTAAGACCGCATTGATCTAAAAAAGGCTTGACCGAGATAGTTACATTGGGCTTTTTCGGAAGGTTGATTTTTACTTGAGCAAACAGGATAAACAGGGGGGCTGCCTCCTCAAAGAACCGATCCTCCCATTCACGATAATGGAGGATGGCTTCCACCTGGTCTCGCCTACAACACAGGCGCATACGCAAACACGAGATCACAGCATCTTCGCAGCAATAATAGCTCTCGATGTTGTAGCGGGTCAAGTAGATCAGACCGGGAAGATTTTCTTTTTGCTCGTCCCACAGGTTGTCGAAGTCACCGTCAACGATATAAATATTGGGCGTTCCGTCAGGCTCATACGCACCGTTGATCCGGCATCTGGCGAGCACGGCCTGCTTTCCGTTCAGGGGGAAAATGGACTGAAACCGAAGCCCGTTCTCAAACAGGCCTCCAGGATCTGCTCGTACACATACTCTTTATCCGTGTCTTCGACATAGATATTGACGTTGTTACAGCCGGCGAAAAAGAGCGGACGGTTTTCCAACCCGTGCTCAGAATAAGCCGGTCTGCCATCTGCTTTACTCATCGAAGACATCCTCCTCAGACGCGGGCGACGGGTTGATCTTCTTTTGAAGGCGAACGGCGCGGTCCGCATACCGACCGATGATCTCAGGAGAATGCGTTGCAAGGATCAGCTGGAGGGAGGGCTTTGCCTCCCGAATGGATTCGACAAAAATCTTCTGCCATGCCAAGTGCAGAGAAGCCTCCGGCTCATCAATAATGTAAATTCCGTGTTCATCGGAGGACAGACCGAACAGCAAGAAAGAGAAGATGATCAGAAGCTGCTTTTCGCCGGAGGAAAGCTGACTCAGACGCACGATACGATCGGCCTGTGAATCCATGACGGTGAGCTTTCCGTCATTGCCGATGGATACCTGCTTTTCCCCCGCGTTGTAGTGAAAGAAACGGTTGATGGTAGAATTGAAGATGAAGAGAGGCTCTCGGACCTGTTCTTTTTTCTTTTCAAAGCCCTGTGCAATAGAGGCGACTTCCATCATTCGGTCAAATTCTTTTGACATTAACAGGAGTTCAACGGTCAACTCCATGCGGCCCTGTTCCTTTTTAGTACGCTGGGTCCTCTGAAACAGGCCTTCATACTTGGAGAAGAAGTTCTGGATGCTCTCCTGCATCGTGGAATCGTATTCATCGATAGACTCCAGCATCTCAATATACTTTTCGCGCCCCTGCTCGATCTTTTTTAAGCTCTCCTCATCGGCGACGGATTCCATCAGATTTTTAATATCGTAGCTGCTGCTTGCGATTTTCAAAGCCGAAGAAAGGACGGCATTTCTGAATTCCGCATCCAGATCGTTTTCCTTTGCGCTGATCCGAAGACGTGATCTCCGGATCAGATCGCGGACGACGCTCAGAGAATCGTTCAGGTAGTTTCCACCGACAAACTCTCTCTCTGTATAGGAAGCATACCTATAGCGCGAGAGCGTATTGCCCATGCCGGTTTCCCCTTGAAAATAGCGGCTCAGGGGCAGATAGAGATATGAAAAGGTGCTGCGCAGGAGCTGCGGAAACTCATAGCTCCTCATATACTTTTGCCGCAGAGAGGAAATACTGTTGTTCTCGGAATAATCGGGATCGACCACGAGCAGCGGGATCCGTTCCTCTTTTCCCTGCGGATTCAGACGGAGAAGGTATCCGTTATCCTCAGACTTGATGTGCAGCGTATGGGACCGCCTTGCCGACGGATCGTAGTATGCAAGTGTGATCGTATCGAACCGATAGCTGGAAAGACTATACAGCTCCCCTGTGACGATCGAGGAAATAATATTGAGAATAGTCGTTTTTCCGCAGCCGTTTTCACCGTAGAGAAAGGTCAAATCATCATGGAAGCGGACGGTGTAGTCATATAGCCCGTGTAGTTTCATCACCGTTAGTTTTTTGATGATCATCTGGTTTCCTCCCAAATAGAAAATCATATTTGTTCCTCCGCAAAGCCTATTATGTGATGGGATACATAATAAGCGTTTGCGCCGGAATTTTTTGCCGGAGATTGTCGTTTGCAGAGTCCTTTCAAGGAATAGGGCGGCCCTCTCCCCTGCCGAATCCAGCTTTCCGTATGGGCGGGGCGAGGGGGCCGGGGGTCACTCCGGCTTCCGCCGCAGCTGCCGCCACAGCCGCAGAAGCAGCGGAGCGGCGGCAAGCGCATAGGCGGCGATGCCGAGGAGCGCGGTGAGGATGAAGCGGACGAGAGGGCTGCTGCCCGCGAGCCGCGCTGTGCAGAGCCACGCGGTCACGCCGCAGGCGGCAGAGCCGACGGCGAGCCAGGGAAGCGTGTGCAGGAGCACGCCGCAGTGCAGCTCCGGGTGCTGGCGGCGCGCAGAGAGCAGGTTCAGCACGCCGCACAGGGCGGAGGCGACGCTGGTGGCGACCGCGACGCCGAGCACCCCGAGGCGCGGACAGAGCGCCACGCTCAGGGCAATGTTGCACACGACCGAGACGCTGCTGTTGATCATGGGACGTCTGGCGTCCCGATAGCCGTACAAAAAGCGGCTGTAGACCTCCTGAAAGATCATCGGCACGAACATCAAGGCGTAGCCGCGCAGAGCCTGTGCGCAGACGCGCACGCTTTCCGCGTCAAACGCGCCGCGCGCGTAAATGATGGTGACGATGTCCTCTGCGCACAGGCAGGTAAGCAGGCTCACCGGTACAAAGGCGACGAGCAGCACGACGGTGGTGCGCGTAGTCAGCCGCGCCGCGCTCTCCGCGTCGCCGGAGGCGATGTGCGCGGTGGTATAGGCGAAGAGCATGGAGGCGAAGGTGACGATAAAGGTCCCCACCAGGTTGCTGAGGACGGCGGCGTAGTCCAATGCTGTGACGGCGCCGTTCCCAAGGCTGGACACCAGCGCCTTGTCCACCATCTGGTTGACGTACACCAGCGAATGCCCCGCAAGCAGCGGGAGCATCATGTGCAGCATTTGCCGCACCGCAGGATTCCGAAAGGGATCGCCGCGGGAGAGCGTCCAGTACGGGCGGGAGAGAATGGCGGTGTAGCCCGCGTTCCAGAGGTTATAGGCGAAAAAGACAAGAATCAAGACACGCACGCCCAGCCGCGCGGAGAGCGAAACGGTCAGTGCGATGACGAATATGCTCTG
>JAXYYF010000019.1:0-2909 GCA_037419475.1 bacterium | reverse complement strand
GAAAGGCTGAAGCTGACGACGGTTGAGCAGTGGATCAGTGTTACGCTGCTGCTGGTCGGCATTGCGCTGGTGGCGATCGGTGCGTTTATGGTCAACATCACCATGATTCTTGCCGGGGCCGTGCTCCTTGGTCTCGGTGTATATGCAACGGGTAAGGATGGCCGCTTGGCGGACTGGGTGACGGCGCTCGGGCTGGAGAGGGTTGCCGGAGTTATGACTGCAGCTCTGCTACTGGTCGGCATCGCCTGCGTAGTCATCGGAATCATCATCCATAACATTGGCATTGTGTTTGCGGGCGCGGCGCTGTTGGGGGCCGGTATCGCTGTCGGAGCGCAGAGCGGAGCGTTTGGAGACTGGGCCGAGGCCCTGCATCTTGATGATGTAGCAGGTAAGGTGACGTCCGCAATTATGCTCGCCGGTATCGCGCTGATCTCCATTGGCGCGGCGATGCTGAGCCTCCCTCTGGTATTGGCAGGTTTGGCCCTGTTAGGCGTCGGCGCAATCGCCAATTATGCGACTGGAAAAAGCAGGTCAGCAAGTAAGGCCGTGAGCACATCCGCTACGCCCCAGCTCCAGACTGCCAGACGCGCCCCCTCTCTTGCCTCTGCCGATATCCCACATCTGGCCCGCGGCGCGGTGATCCCGCCCAACCGGGAGTTTTTGGCCGTGCTGGGCGACCAGCGCAGCGGGAACAATATCGAGGCGCCGGAATCTGCCATTGAGGCGGCGGTCGCCCGAGGCATGAACCGCGCAGGGAACAGCGGCGGCAGTCAGACCGTGGTATTGCAGATCGGTGAGCAGGAGTTCGGGCGATTGGTCTACCGTCTGAATAATCAGCAGAGCCAGCGCATCGGCGTAACGCTGGGAGGATAACGCAATGAACTATATCAAGATCAATGGGCGCAGCTTTGACGTGGGCGTTGCCATCTCCGCCTACGAAGAAAATTTTAACGTGCTGGACGGCCCCAACGCGGGCCGCTCCACCGGCACAGGACGCATGATCCGCGACGTGATCGGAGCCTGTGTCGGACATAAGGTCACCGTATTCCGACGCGGTAACGACTACGCCGGGTACGATGCCTTTTGGAGCTACCTCAAGGCGCACTCCGTGGACGATTCCGTGCGGCTGGAGGCCGCCGACGGACAGACCACGATCTCCTATGAAGCCTACTATACCAGTGCGTCGCACAGCATTGAGAAGGTGGAAAACGGCGTCAACTACTGGGGCGAGATCGAGGTAAACTTTATCCCCGTCGCCCCCCAGATCAGGCCGTGAGGAGGACCGCATGGACTACATCAAAATCGGAGACCTGATATTCCGGCGCTCTCCTGGCGCGGTGGATATGCGGCTGGAATCCTGCACGGCGTTCCGCGAGACTGCGCTGGACTGCGGCTCACTGGCATTTGATACCATGAGCGCAGAGGTGTTTACCACAAGCGCCGGTCAGCAGTTTGCAGGTCTCCCGGCCGGTACGCCGGTGATCGTATTCCGGGACGCAAAGGTCTACGCCCGGTATTTGCTCACCGCGTTGTCGCGCACGGGTGCAAACAACTATGCGCTGGACGCACAGTCCCCCATGAGCGTGCTTACAACCATGCCCCACCCTGGCGGAATCTACACGGGCCAGACGGTGCGTGAGGTGGTGCGGGACATCTGCGGGGCCGTTCCGGTCATCGTGGAGAGCGCGTACGCGGACGTCAAGCTGTACGGCTGGCTCCCGTACTGCCAGCCTCCCGGCAGCAGCGCCCGGGACAATCTGGTGCAGGTGCTGTTTGCCATCGGCGCGTACCTCGGCACGGACCTCAACGGCGTGCTGCGCGTGGAGAAGCTATGGGACGGCGTCGCGTCCACCGTGAGCGGAGACCGGATGTACCTCGGCGGCAGCGTCAAGACGGCGGCAAAGGTGTCCGCCGTGTCGGTCGCGGAGCACCAGTACACCCCCGGAAGCGAGGACGCAAAGCTGTATGAGGGTACGGCGGAGCAGGGGGCGCTGGTCACATTTTCGGAGCCGATGCACAGCCTGACAGCGACTGGTTTTACCATCTTGGAGAGCGGCGCGAACTACGCCAAGCTCTCCGCCGGGACCGGCACGCTGACGGGCAAAAAGTACATCCACAACACCCGGCTCGTCACGGAGACGGTGGCGGCGGGCGCAGCGGAAAACGTCAAGTCCGTCACGGACGCGACGCTGGTCTCGCTGGTCAACTCCCGTGCAGTGGCAAAGCGGCTGGCCGCGTACTACGCGTGCCGGGAGACCGTCAGCAACGCCATTGTAGCGGGCGCAGAGCGGCCAGGACACGTGGTGAGCATCTACCACCCTTACGACCGCCGCATGGTAACGACGTGCATCGAGAGCCTTGACAGCACCATGTCCGGCACGGTCAAGAGCAATCTGGACGGCGTGGTCGGATTTGCGCCGCCCCAGCCGGATACGTCCCAGTATTACGACAAGCGCGTGGTGCTGACCGGCTCCGGGACGTGGATGGTGCCCGACGGCGTGACGGCTGCCCGGTATGTGCTTATCGGTTCTGGTGGCGGCGGCAGCCGGGGGCAGGACGGCGCAGCGGGCGAGATCAAGCCGCTCTCCTTTGGCTCTACCGGCACGTTTACGGCCGGTCCCGGCGCGGGCGGCACAGGAGGTGCAGGCGGCGCGGCCGGTCTCTGCGGCAAGGTGCTGCAGGGCGAAACGGAGCTGACGCCCGGCACGCAGATCGCGTACTCCGCAGGTCCCGGCGGTACCGCCGGTCAGGAGCTGGGCGAGGTTGGACAGGCCGGTACGGACACGACGTTTGGCACGCTGACCAGCGCGGACGGCACGCGCCCGGAGAGCGGGTATGCGGACACTGTGACCGGCGAGACGCTGTGCCTACCCGGAGCGGAGGGCGTTGCGGGCGGTAATGGCGGCGAC
>JAXYYF010000018.1:0-3156 GCA_037419475.1 bacterium | reverse complement strand
TCCTCCGACTTCCGTGATCTGGAAGAGGGCGCCGAGAAGGGCAACACGCGCTGCGCGCTGGCCCGCGAGAAGTTCGCCTATGAGGTCAAAAAGCTCATTGGCGCATACGCTGCCGTCATGGGCGGCGTGGATGCCATCATCTTCACCGCCGGTGTGGGCGAGAACGACGTGCACGAGCGCATGCTGATCGCCTCCGGCCTTGAGTACATGGGCGTGAAGATGGATGAGGACGCGAACAATGTCCGTGGTGAGGAACGCGTGATCTCCGCCGCCGATTCCAAGGTCAAGGTTCTGCTCATCCCCACCAACGAAGAGCTGATGATCGCCATGGATACCGCCTCTCTGGTTGGCTGATTTCTCCCCTGTATCATAAAAAGCGCACGGTAAAAGCCGTGCGCTTTTCTTATTCCTGTTCCATTGCCAACAGCGCCGCGCCAAGCACACCCGCTCGATAGCCGAGAGTACAGAGCTCCAGCCGTGTGTGCCGTTTTGCATAGGCCGAGCCGTAGCTCAAGCGCCGCACCCTCTCCCGCAGCGGTGCGAGCAGTGCATCTCCCTGATTGGCTATACCGCCGGAAAGCGCCACAATCTCCGGAAAAAAGATATTGACGATATTGGCAAGACCGCAGGCGAGGTCGTCCAGATAGTGCTCGACCACTGTCCGTGCCGCAGCATCCCCGCACTGCGCGGCAGCAAAGGCCGTGCGGCCGTCCACTCCACCGCTCTCCACAGCAAGGGTATACATCAGACTGCCGGGAGCAGCAGCCATCGCGCGCTTTGTCTCGCGGATGAGCGCCGTAGCGGAAGCGTAGGCCTCAAAGCAGCCGCAGCGCCCGCAGGTGCACCGCTCACCTCCCTCACGGATCACGATATGGCCCAGCTCGCTGGCCGCGCCTGTGTAGCCGGTGAGCATTCTCCCTCCCAGCACCACACCGCCGCCGACGCCCGTGCCAAGCGTCACCACGACTGCGCTTTCCGCGCCTTTGGCGCAGCCCATCCGTGCTTCCGCCAGCGCTGCGACATTGGCGTCATTACCGATCCTCGTCGCAATGCCTGTCCGCTGCCGGATGGCCTCACGCAGATCAAAATCCTCCCAGCCAAGGTTATTGGCATAAAGTACATGTCCGCTCACATCATCCACCGTTCCCGGACAGCCCAGTCCGACGCCGCCCAGCACTGCACCATCAAGCCCTTCACGGAGTGAAGAAATGACCTCGGCGATCCTGTCACAAACCGTTTCCGCGCCATTCTCCGCGCCGGTCGGGCAGCTCTCTTCACGCAGGATCGTGCCTTGCGCGTCAACAAGCGCACCCTTGATATTCGTGCCGCCGAGATCAATGCCGATATAAACCATTCGTTTCACGCTCCCCTGCTTTTTTCCCATTGTACCTGTCCATTTCAGAAAAAGCAAGGACCGGAACAGGCTCCATATGCAAAAAAGAAGCAGTCCGACCGGACTGCTTCTTTTTATACAGCTTGAGGGTAAATTACTTGACCTCGACCTTGGCACCAGCCTCTTCGAGCTGCTTCTTGAGAGCCTCGGCATCGTCCTTGGACACGCCCTCCTTGACAGCCTTGGGAGCGGACTCGACAAAGCCCTTGGCCTCGGCCAGACCCAGACCAGTGATCTCGCGGACGACCTTGATGACCTTGATCTTGGCAGCAGCGTCGAAACCGGTGAGGACGACATCGAACTCGGTCTTCTCCTCAGCAGCGGGAGCGGCAGCGCCGGCAGCGGGAGCAGCCATAGCAGCGGCGGAAACGCCGAACTCTTCCTCGAGAGCGTGGACAAGCTCGGAGAGCTCCAGAACGGTAAGACCCTTGATCTCTTCGATCATGGCAGTAATCTTCTCAGACATTGTAATATCCTCCTGATTTAGAATGTTGTTTGTTTTGTAGTGTGTGAACCGAATTACTCGGCAGCGGCTTCAGCCGCCTCAGTGGGAGCGCCGTCCTTCTCAGCGATCTGCTTGAGGACGCAGGCAAGGCTGGTGATGGGCGCGAGCATCGTGCCGAGCACCTGAGCCTGCAGGACAGGCAGTGCAGGAATGGAAGCCAGAGCGTTGATGGTAGCCATGTCGATGACCTTGCCATCCATGAAGCCGCCCTTGATCTCAAACTTGTCGTTGAGCTTCTTGGCATAGTCGGCGATCACGCGCGCGGGAGCGACGGGGTCGCTGGCGACAGCAAGAGCCGTGGTGCCGTTGAGATGCTCGTCGAGCTCATTGAGACCGACGTTGTTGAAAGCAAAGCGAAGGAGCGTGTTCTTGACGACGGCGTAATCAACTTCGTTTTTGCGGCAGTCAGCGCGGAGAGCAGTGTCCTCAGCGACGGTGATGCCCTTGTAATCGACGATGATACCGGCGGCAGCGCCCTGCAGCTTCTCGGTCAGAGAAGCCACGATCGCCTGCTTTTCAGACAGGACTTTTGCGTTAGGCATTTCTTGTTTTCACCTCCGTTAGATTTGCGGCATACCTCCGTATGCCAGAGGAAAGAGGCGTTCTAAAAAGGAAACCGTCCTCATGCCAAAAGACACAAGGACGGTGTAAGCAATCATAACGATTTGCCATCCTCGGCAGGAGTTATGAGGCAAGCCTCCCCTGCTGTCTTTGGAACGCTCTAATATTATATTCAGAACTTATACAAATGTCAAGCCCTAAATATCATGTTTTCTGCGCTTTTAGAGCTTCGCAGTGCTCATCTTCACGCCGGGGCCCATGGTGGAGGCGGCGACGCAGGACTTGACGTACTGGCCCTTGGCAGAAGCCGGCTTGGCCTTCATGATCGCGCCCATGAGAGCGTTGAAGTTCTCAGTGAGCTTCTCGGGGCCGAAGGAAACCTTGCCGATGGGGCAGTGGATGATGTTGGTCTTATCAAGACGATACTCGACCTTACCGGCCTTGACCTCCTTGACGGCCTTGGCCACATCGGGCGTGACCGTACCGGCCTTGGGGGAAGGCATCAGGCCCTTGGGGCCAAGAACCTTACCGAGACGGCCGACAAGACCCATCATGTCGGGGGAAGCGACAACCACATCGAAATCGAACCAGTTTTCCTTCTGGATCTTCTCGACCATGTCCATCTCACCAACGTAGTCAGCACCGGCCTCGCGGGCAGCGTCCGCCTTGTCGCCCTTGGCGAAGACGAGAACGCGCG
>JAXYYF010000017.1:0-3061 GCA_037419475.1 bacterium | reverse complement strand
AGCAGGGCTGGGAGAAGGAGATCCCCCGCTCCAAGGTGCACTACATCAACAACGGTGTCGATTTGGAACTGTTCGACTACAATAAGGAGCATTTCCGCGTAGAGGATCCCGATCTGGACGATCCGAATATCTTTAAGGTCGTCTATACCGGCTCCGTCCGCCGGGTCAACAACCTTGGACTGCTGTTGGACGCGGCGAAGTGTGTGAAAGATCCCCGCGTCAAGTTTCTGATCTGGGGCGACGGCGACGAGCGTGAAGCGCTGGAGCAGCGCGTCCGCGACGAGAAAATCGCCAATGTTGCCTTTAAGGGTAAGGTAGAGAAGAAATACGTCCCCTCCATCGTCAGCCGTGGAAACCTGAACTTTGCCCATAATGCCCCATCACCGCTGTTCCGTTTCGGCATCAGCTTTAATAAGCTGTTCGACTATTTGGCGGGGGAAAAGCCCATTCTGTGCGATTACCCCTGCCGCTATAACCCAGCCATCACCTACGGTGCGGGGACGGAAGTCCGGGACACGCAGCCTCAGGAGATCGCCGCAGTTATCGATCAATTGGCAGAGCTCCCTGATGAACAGCACCGACTCATGGGCGCTAACGCCCGCCGCGCCGCGGAGGACTACGATTTCAAGCGCCTGACGGACAAGCTGATGGCCGTCATTGAGAGCATCCCCGAAAAGTAACCACGTCGAATTTCAAAAGGAAGTGTGAGCCCATGCAATTCATTGACTTAAAAGCCCAATACGCCGCCCTCAAGGACGAAATTAACGCCAATATGCAGGACGTCCTGAACGACGCCGCGTTCATCGGCGGCAAGTATGTCAAGGAGCTGGAGGCCCAGCTTGCCGCCTTTACCGGCCGCAAGCACTGCATCACCTGCGCCAACGGCACCGACGCCCTCCAGCTTGCCTTCATGGCGCTGGGCGTGGGGGAGGGGGACGCGGTGTTTGCCCCCGACATGACCTTCATTTCCTCCACCGAACCCGCCGCCATGTTCGGCGCGGTGAGCGTTTTCTGCGATATCACCCCCGACACCTACAACCTTGACCCCGCAAGCCTTGAGCGGCAGATCAAGGCGGTGCTGGCGGAGGGGAAGTACACCCCTAAGGCGGTGGTAGCGGTGGACATTCTCGGCAACCCCTGCGATTATGACGCCGTTTCCGCCGTCTGCGAGAAGTACGGCCTCGCCCTCATCGAGGATGCCGCCCAGAGCTTCGGCGCGGAATATCACGGGAAAAAGACCTGCTCCTTCGGACGCATCGCCACCACCTCGTTTTTCCCGGCCAAGCCACTGGGCTGCTACGGCGACGGCGGCGCGGTGTTTACGGACGATGATGAGATCAACGACCTCATCCGCTCCCTCTGCGTCCACGGCAAGGGCCCCGGCGGCAAGTACGACAATATCCGGGTGGGCATGAACTCCCGTCTGGACAATTTGCAGGCGGCGGTTTTGCTGCCCAAGCTGAAGGCGCTGGCGGATTATGAGATCGCCGCCCGGCAGACCGTGGCGGGGCGGTATAGCGCCGCCTTTGCCGGGAAATTCACCACGCCCTTTGTGGCGGAGGGCTGCCTGTCCGTGTGGGCGCAGTACGCGCTGCTGGCGGAGGACACCGCCCAGCGTGACCGCATCATCGCCCGCCTGACGGAAAAGGGCATCCCCAATATGGTCTACTATCCCGCGCCGCAGCACGCCCTGCCGGTGTTCCGCAGCGAGCCGACCTACGGCGAAGCGTTCCGAAACGCCAATGACTACTGCGCGCGCACCTTCTCGCTGCCCATGCACCCCTATCTGACGGAGGCGGAGCAGGAGACGGTCATTACTGCGGTTCTGGAGGCACTGTGATGGCGGAAAAAAACTATTTCGTCCACGAAAGTTCTTACATCGACGATGATGTTGAGATTGGCGAGGCCACGAAGATCTGGCATTTCTGCCACATCCAGCGGGGCGCGCGCATCGGCAAGCGCTGCTCGCTGGGGCAGAACGTCAACGTCAGCAACCATGTGAAAGTCGACGACGGCTGCAAAATACAGAACAATGTCTCCCTCTACGAGGGCGTGGAACTGGAAAACGATGTGTTCTGCGGGCCGTCCTGCGTTTTCACCAATGACCTCACGCCCCGCGCTAAGTATCCCAAGGGCAGCGCGGGTTATAAGAAAACACTCGTGAAAGAAGGCGCGTCCATCGGCGCCAACGCCACCGTTGTCTGCGGACATACGGTGGGGAAGTGGGCTCTCATCGGCGCGGGCGCCGTTGTCGCAAGCGATGTGCCCGACCACGCGCTGATGCTGGGTGTTCCCGCCAAGCAGGCGGGCTGGGTTTGCGAGTGCGGACAGAAGCTGTGTCCGGATGATATGGCACATTTCCGCTGCCCGGACTGCGGGCGGAATTATCGGCTGTGTGATGACAGTCAAATCGAAGAGATCAAATAAGAACGGTTCTTCCGCCAACGGTAAGAAGAACAGTACAGAGGAGTAACAGATATGGAGTTTGACGCGATTTATCAGGGATTAATTGCCGGGGAGGAAAAGCTGGCTCTGGTGGGCCTCGGCTATGTGGGTATGCCCCTTGCGGTGGAGTTTGCCAAGCACGTTCCGGTCATTGGCTTTGACATCAACGAAAAGCGTGTGAACGAGTACGCCAACGGCATCGACGCCACCAACGAGGTGGGCGAGGCCATCAAGAATACCACGGTGGAATTTACATCGGACGCCTCCCGCCTGAAGGAGGCGAAGTTCCTGATCATCGCCGTGCCCACGCCGGTCAACCCGGACAACACGCCGGATCTGCGTCCTATCGAGGGCGCGTCCCGTACCGTGGGTCAGAATCTCACCCCCGGCAGTATCGTGGTCTTTGAGTCCACGGTGTACCCCGGCGTGACGGAGGATATCTGCATCCCCATCATCGAGAAGGAGTCCGGCCTCAAATGCGGCGAGGACTGGAAGATCGGCTACTCTCCCGAGCGCATCAACCCCGGCGACCGTGTTCATACCCTGACTAATATCCGGAAAATCGTCTCCGGCATGGACGAGGAGAGCGCCCGGGAGATCAAAAAGGTCTATGATA
>JAXYYF010000016.1:0-2804 GCA_037419475.1 bacterium | reverse complement strand
AGGGTTATGAGGCCCGGCAATGTCGTAGGCCACGATGCTCTCCGGCCAGAGGTCGGCGATCTCCGCCACGGTTTTGCAGCCCCACTTGCGGCCCATCCGAACACCCATGGCGCAGGAGGTCGGCGGCATGGAGGTGGCGACGATCGCATCCGGCTTTGAAAAATGCTTGCAGACGCCCGGCAGCTTCCACGCAAATTCGCAGATATTGTAGATGCGCTTGAGGCCGCTGCCCTGATAGTCACAGCACTTGATGTAAACATAGTGGACGCCGTCCACCGTTTCCTCCCGCCATTTTCGCCCGTCGGTAATGAGGTTGACATCCGAATTATGAACGGAGCTTGCGGCAAAGATGGTCACGGTATGTCCCATTGCCATGAGATTCTTCGCGAAAAGCGTTGGCCTCGCCAGCGGGTAGTACTCCGGCGGCACCGCATAATGGTTGATAAGCCAGATGTTCATTGAATGGTCCTTTCATTTCCCGGCAGCAATGAGCAACGCTTTGCTTTCTGCCTGTAATTCCTGATATGCTTCCTCGCTCACCTGTGCCGTTCGGAGCAGGTAATCGCCCAAATCTTCGGCGGTGTCCATTCCATCGGCGGAAATGTCCTCCCGGCAGAACACCTTTTTCACCGTCAGAAGCACGATCTTCACATCGCCCCAGAAGGTGATGCGCCGGATGTAGCGCAGGTCGGCTGCCAGCTTGTCCTCCCACGAGATCGCATTGCGCCCGCTGACCTGTGCAAGTCCTGTCAGACCGGGCAGAACCGTATGGCGGCGGCGCTGCTCCGGCGTCATGAACACCATATCCCGGACAAGCTGCGGGCGGGGGCCGACGATCGACATATCCCCCTTGAAAATATTCCAAAGCTCCGGCAGCTCGTCCAGACTGGTGGAGCGCAGCAGTCTGCCGAAGCCGGTCAGCCGCATTTCATCGGGCAGAAGCTCGCCGTTCTCGTCCCGCTCATCCGTCATGGAGCGGAATTTATACATTTTGAAGATCTTCTCGTCCCTGCCGGGCCGCTCCTGACAGAAGATCACCGGACTGCCGAGCTTTCGCTTTACCAGAGCTGCCGTGACCAGCAGCACGGGCGAGAGCACGATAAGCGCGCAGCCGGAGAGAAGAACGTCCAGCAGCCGCTTGATGTAACGGGCGTAAATGCCCTGCTTTTTCTGTTCCACAGGCTTTCTCGATTCTATAAGGATTGATGCAGGCCGGGCTCTCACGCAAAGCACGCCTTGACGATCTCAATGACGGCAGACTGCTGCGCCGGCGTCATCTTGTTGTCGCTCGGCAGGCACAGCCCGCGCCGGAAGATATCCGCGCCGACATCCTCTGCCCCGCCTGCGATATAGGCGTTGGTGCGGCAGCGGAGACTGCCGCTGCGGCCGACGCACTCGTGCATCCGGTACATCGGCTGCATGTGCATGGGCTTCCAGATGGGCCGGCCCTCGGCGTTATAGCGCAGCAGCGTCTCTAAAATCTCCGTCGGGCAGGACTTTCCCGCCTCGGCGCGATAGAGGGCTTCGCTGCCGCTTCGCACCTGCGGACACATGGCGTCCGCATCGATAATGAGTGCGGAGAGCCAGTAGTTGGGCACGGTGTCCGCCGCGATGGGGTTCATCCGCACCGGCAGGTCCCGAAAGCCCTCACGATAGCGCTCATAGACCGCCTTTTTCTGCGCAATATGCTCTTCAAGATGGGGGTACTGGCCGCGAACAACGCCCGCGATGACGTTGCTCATGCGGTAGTTGTAGCCGACCTCCTCATGCTGATACCACGCGGCATTCTCGCGCGCCTGCGTCGCCCACTTGCGGGCACGGTTGGCGTCCTCAAGAGAGTTGGTCAGCAGACAGCCGCCCGCCGAGCCGGTGATGATCTTGTTGCCGTTGTAGGAAATGGCGGCGTAGTCGCCGAAGCTGCCGCACTGGCGGCCGTTCACCGTTGCGCCCATGGCCTCGGCGGCGTCCTCGACGAGCAGTGCGCCGTGCGTCTCACAAATTTTCCTGATCTTGTCCACCCTCGCGGGGAAACCGTAAAGATGCGCCATGACCACCAGCTTCACCTCGGGATAAAGTGCGAACGCCTTTTCCAGCGAGATCGGATCCATGTTCCAGCTGTCCGCCTCAGTATCGATGAAAATGGGAACGCCGCCTTCATAAACGACCGGATTGAGCGTCGCGTCAAAGGTCATGTCCGAGCAGAATACCCGCTTCCCCTCCAGCGCGCCATGGCCGATGGCGGGCCTGCCGTAGAGCCTCTCCCCCGCCAGCTTCACGCACAGGTGCAGAGCCGCGGTACAGCTCGACAGGCCCACGGCGCAGTGCACCCCCGCCTTTTCGGCGGCGATGCGTTCGACCTCGTTGATGTTCGTACCGACGGTGCTCATCCAGTTCGTCTCATATGCTTCCGTCATATAGGCAAGCTCTTCCCCGTGCATGGTCGGCGTGGCCAGCCAGACACGGCGTTCAAAGGGCTTGAAACGGTCGTTCGCGGTAAATGCCATTTCGATATCCTTCCTTTTCTTATAGGTTGCTCAGGCGGAGGGCACGGATGTCCCCGGAGCATTCTGCCGGAGTGCCTGACGCTGTTTTTTCAGACGGCCGTCTGCGCGGGAACCTTCACCGCACTCCCCTGTGAAGCGTTGACCTCCTCCGGTTCGCGGAAGGTCGGCACCACACGGTGGAGCGCGGCGCGGATGCTGTCCGCATCCTCTGTTTCCAGCGCGGCGCGGAGCACGTCGAGCCGGGTCTCCAGCTCGGCGGGGGTGATGGGCGGCTGATGCTCCACATAAATCTTGTCGTTC
>JAXYYF010000015.1:0-2742 GCA_037419475.1 bacterium | reverse complement strand
TATCATAGACCTTTTTGATCTCCCGGGCGCTCTCCTCGTCCATGCCGGAGACGATCTTTTGGATATTGGTCAGGGTATGCACGCAGTCGCCGGGGTTGATGCGCTCGGGAGAGTAGCCGATCTTCCAGTCCTCGCCGCACTTGAGGCCGGACTCCTTTTCGATGATGGGGATGCAGATGTCCTCTGTCACGCCGGGATACACCGTGGACTCAAAGACCACGATGCTGCCGGGGGTGAGGTTCTGGCCCACGGTGCGGGACGCGCCCTCGATGGGGCGCAGATCCGGCGTGTTGTCCGGGTTGACCGGCGTGGGCACGGCCACGATGAGGAACTTTGCCTCCTTCAGGCGGGAGGCATCCGATGTAAACTCCACCGTGGTAGTTTTGAGGCCATCGCCCACCTCGTTGGTGGCGTCGATGCCGTTGGCGTATTCGTTCACACGCTTTTCGTTGATGTCAAAGCCGATGACCGGAACGTGCTTGGCAAACTCCACCGCAAGGGGCATACCCACATAGCCGAGGCCCACCAGAGCCAGCTTTTCCTCCCCTGTGATCAGTCCCTGATAAATCACGTCAAACTCCATATCTGTTACTCCTCTGTACCGCTCTTCCCTCCGACAGCGAAGGACAGCGGTTTTTATTTCATTTCTTCAAGCTGTTCTTCCTTTAACTGGTACGTGCGTCCGCAGTCCGGGCAGCGGTAATCAGAATTGCCAGTCTGGCGCAGCACCTGCCCGCACTCACAGACCCAGCCTGCCTGCTTGGCGGGGACGCCCAGCATCAGCGCGTGGTCGGGCACATCGCTTGCGACAACGGCGCCCGCGCCGATGAGCGCCCACTTCCCCACCGTATGTCCGCAGACGACGGTGGCGTTGGCGCCGATGGACGCGCCCTCCTTTACGAGGGTCTTATGATAGCCCGCGCTGCCCTTGGGGTACTTGGCGCGGGGGGTGAGGTCATTGGTAAAGACGCAGGACGGCCCGCAGAACACATCGTTTTCCAGCTCCACGCCCTCGTAGAGGGAAACGTTGTTCTGTATTTTACAGCCGTCGCCGACCTTCACATGGTTGCTGACGTTGACGTTCTGCCCCAGCGAGCAGCGCTTGCCGATGCGCGCGCCGCGCTGGATGTGGCAGAAATGCCAGATCTTCGTGCCCTCGCCGATCTCCACATCCTCGTCGATGTAAGAACTTTCGTGGACGAAATAGTTTTTCTCCGCCATCATATCACCTCCAGCACGGCGGCGATGACCGCCTCCTGCTCCGTCATCGTCAGATAGGGGTGCATGGGCAGCGAGAAGGTGCGCGCGCAGTAATCGTTCGCGTTTTGGAACGCCTCGCAGTAGGTAGGCTCGGCGCGGAACACCGGCAGGGCGTGCTGCGGCGTGGGATAGTAGATCATGTTGGGAATGCCCTTCTCCGTCAGATGGGCAACGATGCGGTCGCGCTGCGCGGTATCCTTGGCGAGCAGCGCGTACTGCGCCCACGCGGACCGGCAGCCCTCCGCCACAAAGGGTGTGGTGAAATTGCCGGTAAAGGCGGTGCTGTACCACTTGGCGACCGCCTGACGCTGATTCATTTCATATTCACGCAGGGCGCGCAGCTTGGGCAGCAGAATCGCCGCCTGCAAATTGTCCAGACGGGAGTTCATGCCCACGCGGATATTGTCGTATTTGCCGCCGGGGCCTTTGCCGTGGACGCAGAGGGAGCGGATGAGGTCGTTGACCGCATCGTCATCCGTAAACACCGCGCCGCCGTCGCCGTAGCAGCCGAGGGGCTTGGCGGGGAAGAACGAGGTGGTGGCGATGCGCCCGAAGGCGCAGGCCTTTTTCCCGTGATATTCCGCGCCGAAGCTCTGCGCCGCGTCCTCGATGAGGGCGAGGCCGTACTTCTCGCAGATCGGGATGATCGCGTCATAGTCGCAGGGATTGCCGAGAATGTCCACGGCCACGACCGCCTTGGGGGTGTACTTCCCCTCGGCCAGGACGGCATGGATCTGCCGCTCCAGACTCTCCGGACAGAGGGTGTAGGTATCGGGCGTGATGTCGCAGAACACGCTCACCGCGCCGAACATGGCGGCGGGCTCCGTGGAGGAGATGAAGGTCATGTCGGGGGCAAACACCGCGTCCCCCTCCCCCACGCCCAGCGCCATGAAGGCAAGCTGGAGCGCGTCGGTGCCGTTGGCGCAGGTGATGCAGTGCTTGCGGCCGGTGAAGGCGGCAAGCTGCGCTTCCAGCTCTTTCACATAACCGCCGCCGATGAACTGGGCGGAATTCAGCACGGACTGGATATTGGCGTCGATCTCGTCCTTCAGGGCGGCATATTGGGCTTTCAAGTCAATAAATTGCATGGGATCACACTTCCTTTATGAAATTCGCCTCAGTTACTTTTCGGTAATACTCTCGATAACGGCTATCAGCTTGTCCGTCAAGCGCTTGAAATCGTAGTCCTCCGCGGCGCGGCGGGCGTTGGCGCAGTAGGACTGCCACTCCTGTTCTGCTGACGTTACCAATGCATCGATGGCTTTTGCAATTTGCTGCGGCTGTGTGTCAGTTGCCTCTATCCCCGCGCCGTATGTCACCGCGGGATTATAGGGGCAGGGAAAATCGCACAGGACGGGCTTTCCCGCCGCCAAATAGTCAAACAGCTTATTAAAGCTGATGCCGAAACGGAACAGCGGCGACGGGTCATTATGAGCAAAATTCAAATCGGCGCGGCTGACAATGGACGGGATATATTTCTTC
>JAXYYF010000014.1:0-2045 GCA_037419475.1 bacterium | reverse complement strand
GGCGGAGCCAACGTGGTGCTCTGCTACGCGGGCAACGAAGCGGCGGCCAATGAGACCGCTGCCGCCTGTGAATCCCTTGGGGCCAAGGCTGCGGCCATCCGGTGCGATGTGTCCGGCGAAGCAGATGTCAAAAATCTGATGGACACCGCCCTCAAGACCTTTGGCCGCATCGACATTCTGGTGAACAACGCGGGCATCACAAGGGACGGACTGCTCATGATGATGAAGCCGGAGGACTTTGACGCCGTCATCAGCGCCAACCTCAGGGGAACCTTCCTGTGCATGAAGGCGGTGGCCCGGCAGATGGTAAAGCAGCGCTATGGCCGCATCGTGAACCTTTCCAGCGTGGTGGGCCTGCGCGGCAACGCCGGACAGGTGAACTACGCCGCAAGCAAGGCGGGGGTCATCGGCATGACCAAATCCCTCGCCAAGGAGCTGGCGGGACGGAGCATCACCGTCAACGCCGTGGCTCCCGGCTTTATCGACACGGATATGACCGCCGCCCTGACGGATGCGGCCAGAAGCGCCGCCCTCGGCTCCATTCCCATGGGGTGCATGGGCGCGCCGGAGGATGTGGCGCGGGCCGTGGCCTTTCTCGCCGGCGAGGACGCCGGCTACATCACCGGACAGGTGCTGGCCGTTGACGGCGGCATGAGCATGTAAGGAGGTCTCTTTATGGAACGACGCAGAGTTGTCATCACCGGCCTTGGGGCCGTGACCCCTGTGGGGCTGACGGCGGGCGGGAGCTGGACTGCCGTGAAGGACGGCGTGTGCGGCATCGGCCCCATCACCCACTACGATCCCGCCGGGCAGAAGGTAAAGCTGGCGGCGGAGGTCAAGGGCTTTGACCCGGAGGCCCTGCTGGGCCGTCAGGAATCCAAGCGCATGGGCCGCTTCACCCAGTTCGCCGCGGCGGCGGCGCGGGAGGCGCTGGCGGATGCCGCGCTCTCCGCCGGAGAGATCGACGCGGACCGTTACGGCGTCATCCTCTCCAGCGGCATCGGCGGTCAGGCCATCACCGAAGCGGAGCACAGCCGGGGGCTGGAAAAGGGCTTCGACCGCGTGTCCCCCTTCTATGTTCCCACCGCCATCTGCAATATGGCAGCGGGTCAGGTGGCCATTGACGCGGGCTTCCGGGGCATGTGCTCCTGCCCTGTCACCGCCTGCGCCGGCGGCACCAACGCTGTGGGCGACGCCTTCCACTACATTCGGGACGGCTACGCCGATGGCATGCTCTGCGGCGGTACGGAGGCTGCCATCACGCCGCTGGCCATCGGCGGCTTCACCTCCATGAAGGCGCTGACGCAGACGGAGGACCCTGAGCGGGCCTCCATCCCCTTTGACGCGGAGCGCAGCGGCTTTGTCATGGGTGAGGGAGCCGGTGTTCTGCTGCTCGAGGAGCTCTCGCACGCGCAGGCCCGGGGCGCGAAGATCTACGCCGAGATCGTCGGCTACGGCGCGACCTGCGACGCCCACCACATCACCGCTCCCCTGCCCGACGGCAGCGGCGGCGCCAAGGCCATGGCCATTGCGCTTTCGGATGGCGGCGTTATGCCGGAGCAGGTGGGCTACATCAACGCCCACGGCACCTCCACCCACCTCAACGACGCCGGAGAGACCGCCGCCGTGAAAACGGTGTTCGGGGCGCATGCCTACGCGCTGGCCATGAGCTCCACCAAGTCCATGACCGGACACATGCTGGGAGCCGCCGGTGCCGTAGAGGCCATTTTCACCGCGCTGGCCCTGCGGGACGGCTTCCTGCCCGCCACCATCCACTATCAGGTGCCCGATCCGGCATGCGATCTGGACGTGGTTCCCAACGAGGGCCGCAGAGCGGATATCCGCTATGCCATGAGCAATTCTCTGGGCTTCGGCGGGCACAACGGCAGTCTGCTGCTGAAAAAATGGGAGGACTGACATGGGCTTGCAGTTAAATTCCAATGAGATCGCCGAGATCCTGCCCCACCGCTATCCCTTTGCGCTGGTGGACCGCATCACCGACGGGGAATCCGGCGTGTGGGCCAAGGGCATCAAGTGCGTCAGCG
>JAXYYF010000013.1:0-2684 GCA_037419475.1 bacterium | reverse complement strand
TAGCAGTATTGTTTTCCATTTGCCAATCGTCACCTGTGATCCAGTATGCACATTCGTGCCTTGGTTGTAGTAGTCCAGCACCGCGAACGCCGTTGCGTATAGCTTCAACTGCGTGCTCACTCCTGCACCCCCATTCTGTCCGTTCTTCGCTTATTTCGCGCGATGTTGACGATATCGTTGAATTCCTTTACCGTATTGGCCGGGATCGTGATGTAAAATGTATCGCCTCCCGACGCCTGCCGGGTTTCCTGCGCCGTCAGGATGCGCGTGCCCTGCGGCAGCACAACTTCCTCCGGGCCGTACTCGCCGATCAGCGTCCGCCCACCTCGCCAGTAGTCCGTGCCGGAGGCGTTATAGCCCTTCTGCATTTTCCAATACTCAAAGGTAGTTCCTGCCCCGGACTTTTCCCATTCGTCGCGGAGGTAGCTCTCATAATTGGAATACCACTTTCCGTTTGCGTAATACTGGCCGTAGCCGTTCGCGCTGGTCGCGCGGTTGATGTCGGTCTGCTCCCATTTTTCCTTGAGTGTCTGCGTGTTGTTGCCGTTTCCGTAGGAGTAGCCGAAGCCCGCAGCCTTGCCCATCTGCTTCCAGCCGCCCGACCACTTATCCCAGTCCCATATGCCGGTCGTGAGGACGGTCGCCGCACCGCTGATAAAGTCAATGGTGTCTGCAATGCCCGCCATGATCTCGGCCAGCGGGCGAAGCGCCTCCGTGAGCTTGGGCACGGTGTCCGACGAGAGCTGGTCAGTAGGCGCGATAATGTCGCCCACAGTCTCCAGCAGCATACCGAAGGAGTCCACGATCCCGGAGTCCTTGAGCGCCTGCCCGCCGTCCTTGATAATCTTCGTGATCTTCTCGTAAAACTCCGTGAGATACGGCGCGAACTCAGCAGAAAGCTGATTCTTCGCGCCCTCCTGCGACTTTTGCAGTCGCTGGTATGCGTCGTCCACCTCGGCAAGCGCCGTCAGCGCCTCATTATCGAGCACGTAGCCCATGCTGTGCGCCTCCTGGGCGTACTGCTTGAGGCCGTCGCTGCCGATCTCGATCAGCGGATTCAGCTCCTGCGCAGACTCGGACATGAGGTCCATCGCCAGTGCGTCCCGCTCGGTCTTGTTTTTCATTTCGCCGAGGGCGTCGATTGTGTCGTAAAACACGTCCTCCGCACTGCGCAGCTGGCCGTCCACGTCGGTGATCTTCACGCCGAGCTTGTTGTACGCCTCGTAGGCGTCGCCTGTGCCCGTCGCGGCTTCCTGCATTTTGTTGGTGGTTTCCTTGAGGCTGTCGCGGATGCGATCCAGAGACACGTCCGTAAGATCGGCCATGTAATTGAGTTCCTGTATGGAATCGGTCGACATTCCGGTCACGGAGCTGAGCGTCACAATGTCGTCTGCGGCCTCCGCCGATTCGCGCGTCATCTGTACCAGCGCTTTCTCCGCCTTTGCGATGGCTACGGCCAGCGCCACGAATCCGCCTGCAATTTTTACAGATGTTGTGTTCAAGCTTCCCATGTAGTTCATGCTTTTCTGCATCCCCTCCGGCAGCTTTATCCCAAACTTTTCCGTAAGCCCGCTCACAACGTCGCCGAGATTTCCGGTCTCTTTCCCGGATTCTTCAATTTTCTCCTTGTTCTCATCCAGTTTGTTGTTGAGGTTGTTCAGCTCTGCTTCTGCATTGTTGAGGCTCGTCTGCCACTGCATCGTTCGCTTGTCCGATTCGCCGTATTTCTCTGCAGACTGCTGCAAAGCGGCCTTGAGGTATTCTATTTTTTCGGTTTGCGATAAGATTTTACGCTCAAGTACATCATTCTGTGCGGCCAGCGACTCCACGCTGTCGGCGTTCTTCGCATAAGCGGACTGCACCTTGCGCATCTCGGAGTCCAGCACACGCATACCGTTTCCGATCTCCGATAGCGCCTGTTTATACTCTTTTTCGCCCGATAGCGTAAATTTCGTGCTGATATTTGGCATATTATGTCCCTCCGCTGAGATATGCCGCCAGGCTCTTCGGCTCCTCCTGCTTTTCCGGCGGTTCCAAAGCCTCCAATAGCAGATTGATCCGATGCGGCGTCATGTTTTTCCAAAAGTCCCGCTCCGGCAGGTGCATCCGGAAGAGCCAGAACGCGAGATAGCCGGGGAAATCAATGCCTTCTCGCTTTGATTTCCCCGGCTGTGTCAGTTTTTTTGGGTGCCCTCCTGCGCGGCGTCGTCCTGCTTGCCCATTACCGCATCCTCAATCAGCGGCCAGATCTGCCGTCCGACTTCGTTTACCTCCCGCAGCGTGAGCTTGCGGCCTACCTCCCGCGCGGTAAACACCAACGGTAGGTCGTACTCGTCCTTGATCCCCTGAGAGTCCGCCGCATCTGTCAGCATGGCCGCCAAAAATGTGAGCGTGCTCTTGTACCCTCCGGTTTGATTGAGCGCTTGCAGGAGCTTCCCGTTATACGCCTCCTGCACGTCGCCAATGACCGCCATGTTGCATGTGAGCCTGTATTTTTGGCCCTCGTACTCATAGTCTACGGTTTTCGGCTTGGTCGTCTCCATCAGGTCTCACCCAACTTTCCCTTGATCCAGGCAACGGCCTCCGCCGCGGTGTCGACGGTCTCTGTCTCGAGCAGCAACTCGTTGGTGGAATCGTCCGCGAGGAATTCGCCGGTCGTGGTTGGCGTGTTGAACTGGATGTTC
>JAXYYF010000012.1:0-2673 GCA_037419475.1 bacterium | reverse complement strand
CGAGTATGCTGCAAAAGGCGTCGATCGTGTGGGTGCTGACGCTCTCATTCCGCTTCAGCCGCGTGATCTGCGCCGGACTTACGCCGTGCTTTTTGATCAGCGCATACTGTGTAATGCCCCGGATTTTCATCGTCTCCCATAGTCCGTCATAAACGATCATACCATTCAAGCCCCGCTTTCCACTTGAATGTTAACCAAAAACGATCTATAATACGATTAACCAATATCGGTTAATATCGTAACGGGAGGAAATGCAGATGAGAAAAGGGATTGCGCTGATGCTGGCGGCGTGGGTATGCGTGAGTCTGTGCGCCTGCGGAACGGGCGGGCTGCAAGGGGAAGGCCGGGAGAGCGAAGCGGACGTTTCGGCTGGGGAAGCGTCTTTTCCTGAGGATGCGGACGCTTCCGGCGAAGCCGCGCCGGACGGACTGGAGCGCGGGGACGCGGATGAAATACGCCCGGAGTTTCGGGAGGCCCTGGACGGCTATGAAGCCTTTTTTGACGAGTACTGTACATTCATGCAGATGTATGCGGCGGACCCGACGGACCCGGAGCTGCTTGCGGGCTATGCGCAGTTCATGAGGCGGTATGCGGACGCGATGGCCGGCATGGAGACGCTGGACGACGGGGAAATGAACGACGCGGAAATGCGGTATTACATCGAGGTGACTTCCAGAATTTCGCAAAAGCTCCTTGAAGCGTCGGCTGGCGCAGGCTGAACCTCAGAGCGCAAAAAAACCGGGGGAACTGACCGTCAGTTCCCCCGGTTTTCAAAGCGTTTGGCGTTGATTCGGTATTTTACTTGCCGAAGTAGCGGCTGAGCAGACCGGCAAACGCCTTGCCGTGGCGGGCCTCGTCACGGGCCATTTCGTGGACGGTGTCGTGGATGGCGTCCAGATTCAGCTCCTTGGCGCGCTTGGCCAGCTCAAACTTGCCCAGCGTGGCGCCGTTCTCGGCCTCGACCCGCATCTCCAGATTCTTCTTGGTGGAGTCGGTCACGACCTCGCCCAGCAGCTCGGCAAACTTGGCGGCGTGCTCGGCCTCCTCAAAGGCGGCGCGGCGCCAATACTCGCCGATCTCGGGATAACCCTCGCGGTAGGCCACCCGGCTCATGGCCAGATACATGCCCACCTCGCTGCACTCGCCGGTGAAGTTGGCGCGCAGACCCTCGATCACGTCCTCCGGCGCGCCCTGAGCGACGCCGACCACGTGCTCCGCGGCCCAGGTCATCTCGCCCTTCTGCTCCGTGAACTTGGAAGCGGGGACACCGCACTGGGGGCACTTCTCGGGGGGATTTTCGCCTTCGTACACATAACCGCAGACAGAGCAGACCCACTTTTTCATAATCATTTCCTCCTTAAAAATTCCGTTTTCCGATTGGCTGACCGGAAAGTTGTGTTGTGTTTATGCTGTGAGTATAGCGGAATCTGCGGGAAATGGAAGTTGCTTATGCAACAGTTCACAAATTATTTACAGGTGAACTGCTCCATCAGCCGGTCGGCGAAGGCGGCGGCGTGAGCCGCCTTTTCTTCATCCATGAACACGGTGCCGTACCCCATGTGCCGCTCCGCCAGCATCCCAAGATAACGGAGCTGGGAGTGCTTGCAGTAGCGCCGGATGCCGGACTCCCACAGGTCGGCTCCCTTTTCCGGCGGATAGCCGCAGGTGGCCAGCAGGGCCGCGGATTTCCCCTTCCAGAGGGCGGGGCCTTTCGTCTCGCCGTAGTATTTGTTCATGCCGTATACCAGCCGGTCCAGCACGCATTTCATGGGCGGCGTGCAGTACCACGAATAGATGGGCGTGGCCAGTACCAGAAGGTCGCAGGCGAGTACCGCGTCGAATACCGTCTGCATATCGTCCTGACGGGCGCAGCCGAACACCGTCCAGTCCCGCTGGCAGGCCCGGCAGGCGAGGCAGGGCTTCAGCTCCATGTCATACAGCCGCAGCACGCGGCACTCGTGTCCCGCCGACTCCAGCCGCCGGATGAACGGCTCGGTCAGCGCGGCGGTGTTTCCGTTTTTCCGGGGGCTGCCCTGTAAAATGCAGATGTTCATGGCCCTGTCTCCTTCCCGCGCCCCGCCGTGCCGGACGCGCGGCTGATGACAAAATGATAGCATATTCCCGTTCTGCCCGCAAGCGCTGTGCCGAATACAGTTTTTTCAAGGGAGAAATTGACAAAAGTGCACCGTATGCTTTATAATGGTAAAAACGGGAGAGCTTCCCGAATATAGAGAGGAGACGCGCATATGGAATATCAGATCGAGGGCCGGCCGCTTCCGGTAGTAATCTGCCAGTTGAGCGCCGGAGAAACGATGATCACGGAGCGGGGCAGCATGTGCTGGATGAGCCCCAACATGAAGATGGAGACCACCTCCAACGGCGGCATCGGAAAGGCTCTGGGCCGTATGTTTACGGGCGAGGCCCTGTTCCAGAACCGTTACACTGCGCAGGGCGGCGAGGGCATGATCGCTTTCGCCTCCAGCTTCCCGGGCGACATCCGGGCGTTTGAGGTCGGTCCGGGCAAGGAGATCGTGCTCCAGAAGTCCGGCTTCCTGGCCAGCGAGGCCGGAGTGCAGCTCTCCGTGTTCTTCCAGAAGAAGCTGGGCAGCGGCCTGTTCGGCGGCGAGGGCTTCATCATGCAGAAGGTCTCCGGCACCGGCATCGTGTTCGCCG
>JAXYYF010000011.1:0-2632 GCA_037419475.1 bacterium | reverse complement strand
AGATTCGATTTTCCGAAACAGCATCGTCGCCCCTCCTCGTAATGACTTTTCAAGATGATTATACACCGCAAAAAGTAACTTTTCAATATAATTTTGTCGAAGCTGTCGTCACTTTTCAAAAATTCAGATGATAATTTTGTAGTAGTCAAGAAAAGTAGACACGGCACAGGGTTATTTTCTGTATCTTTCCGCTTTTGCACGAATTTGGGTTCTTCGGTCAGGATGCGCTTTGAAAATGTATCGTTCTTCTGAAGATCGGCCTTGGTCTGGCTATATGGCACGACTGAAGCATACCGTTTCTGTGCCGCTCACAATGTTAGTACCTGCTGGACAGATAAGCCAAGACTTGCCAAGGACATATCGGAGTACTTTGCAGGCATAAAAACTGACCGCGTATGGATATGAAAAAACGACGCATGGTCACTGAACGACCATGCGCCGTCTTTTCTTGTATATGCCGGACTTTATACAGCCCACTTGATCTCTGCAGAGTCCTCGGTGACCTCTATCCGCTCGATGAACTGTGCGGCAACGATCTTCTTTTCTTCAAAGCTCAGTTCGGAAAAAAAGAGCTTACAGCTCCTTTTGTAGGCATTGATCCCTCGCATAATGTCTACAAAGTCCGTCATGTGCGACCACGATTATCTCATTTAGTACGCGGTGGTCATGGTGCCGTCGACGCGGATGACCCGACCGGAGATCACGCTGTTCGTGGGAGAGACGATGAACACCACGGAGCGAGCATACTCGTCCGCCGTCTGGTAGGCCGCCTTATAAACACTCCCCGCACGCCCGCGCGTGCTCCCGCAGCTCCTGCGGGTCCTTTTTGTGGTAGCCGTGACGGCGCCCCACGCAGAACAGTTCCCTGCCTCCGAGCCGCTCCGCGGCGGTCAACTCGCCGCTGGCCACGCGGATCACCAGCTCCAGCAGCTTTTCTCCCACTTCCTCGATGCTCGCACCCTTGGAAATGATGTCGCTCGCGTCGAAGTCGAAGCATTCCGTCATGGCCGCGTAGGTCTTGTAGTTGCCCGTGATCTTGATGACCGGCGCAAGGGGGTGTCCGGTCGCGTGACCGCGCCCCGTGGTGAAGGCGACGACCTGGCTGCCGCAGCCAATCATGCCGGTCACGACCTCGCCGTCCTGACTTTCGTAGTCCATCAGGAACAGACCGTGCTTGCCGTTCTCCGGCGGGAGCGCATACTGCAGCACGTCCTGGAACGGCGCCGTGCCGGACTTGTGCACACCGCCCAGCGCCTTTTCCACCACGCTGCTCACGCCGCCGGCGAAGTTGCCCGGGCTGATGAGCTGATTTCGATTCTCCGGAAGGCTGAAATCCAAACCGCCGCGCAGGACGTCCTCGATCTCGTAGACCGCGTCGTAGATCTTCTCGGCCACCTCTGGGCTAACCGCGCGCTTGGCCAGATATTTTTCCGTTCCCAGCAGCTCGTTGAGCTCGCTGAGGATCGCGCTGCCGCCTTCGGCGACGACCTTGTCCACCATGCTGCCGACAGCTGGGTTCGCGGCCAGTCCGCTCGTGGCGTCCGTGCCGCCGCACTTCGTCGCCACCATCAGCTCGCGCAGCGCGCAGGGCACACGCTTCTGCCCGGCAAGCTCCGCGGCGAACTGCCGGCCGACCGCGACCGCGCGCTCGACGGTCTTGGTCACGCCGCCCTCCTCCTGGATCACGAACTTCGCCACCGGCTTTCCCGTCGCCTTCACGGCGTCGTAGAGCTCCTGCGGATTAAATCGCTCGCAGCCGAGACCGATCACGATCACCGCACCTGCGTTTGGATGACAGCCCATCGCCTTGAGCGTGCGGGCCGTCAGCTCCAAATCGAGTCCGACCTGCGAGCAGCCCACGCAGTGCGGCATAGCGACCGCCCCAGGAATCTGTGCCGCGATTTTCTCCGCCGTTGTATTGGCACAGAAAACGGAGGGCAGAATGATGAGATAATTTCTCGTACCTACCGAGCCATCCGGTCGGCGGTAACCCATAAATGTATGTTCCACCACGCTTTTCCTCATTTCTTACCGCGGTCGCATCCCATATTATGGTTGTGGATCCATGTCCCCTTGGGCGCATCGGCAAGCATATAGCCGATCTCCTCGCCATATTTGATCACGGGGTCTCCCGCCTTCAGATCCTCAATGCATACCTTATGTGCGAATTCAACATCCTCCAGCAAAACAATCTCTTCTCCGGACGGTGTTTTTACCGTATCGCCCTTGTTCGCGTCCTCCAGCACACAGACAACGGAATCGGACGGATCGATCATTAAGCTCCTTCTAAGCATGAATCGGTACCTCACACTTCCTGCATCAGCCGTTCAGCGAGGCAGTATAGGGCTCCATTGTATCCCAGATCGAATCCATCTTCGCCATCACTTCGCTATAGGGAACAAACTGAGGTGTTACACAGTAGGTCTCACTGACAGCCTTGCAGTAATCCTCGTTATTCTGGATATTCGCAACGGCATCCGAGAGCTTCTGGCAAATTGCGCTGTCCGTACCCTTGGGGAAGGCAAAGAAGTACGCACGGGCTGCGCTGATATCATAGCCGAGCTCCTTGGCGGTGGGAACATCGGGGAAATACTCGCTGCGCTTTTCACCATAGGTCAGCAGAGGAACAATG
>JAXYYF010000010.1:0-1265 GCA_037419475.1 bacterium | reverse complement strand
TTGATCTCCAGATCGTCGGGGCCGACGTGGTTCATCGGTGAGATGACGCCGTGGAGCACATGATAGCGCCCATTGTATTCGCGCGAACGCTCAATGGCTGCCACGTCGCGCGCGTCGGCCACCACGCAGATCACGCGCTCATCGCGCTTGGGCGAGGCGCAGATGGGACACAGTCCGCCGTCCGTCAGGTTGCGGCAGATGGGACAGCAGGTGACCTTTTTCTTGGCCTCGACGATGGCATCGGCGAACTCCTGCGCTTCGGCATCGGTCAGGCTGAGCACATGAAAGGCCAGCCGCTGCGCACTTTTGCCGCCGATGCCCGGCAGGCGGGCGAACTGCTCGACCAGCTTTTCCAGCGCTGCGGGAAAATATTCCATGGCGATCAGCCCTCTCTCAGCGCACGGATCTTGGCGGGAATGTCCGCGGCCTTGTAGACCGCGCTGCCCGCGACGAGCACATTTGCGCCCGCATCCACACACGCGTTCCGCGTGGCGGTGTCCACGCCGCCGTCGACCTCCAGCTCGCAGGCAGGGTTGACCTCGTCGAGCCAGGTGCGGATCTGTGCGACCTTGGGCATCATGTCGGCCATGAATTTCTGCCCGCCGAAGCCCGGCTCGACCGTCATCACCAGCACAATGTCGCACTCCTTGAGGTAGGGCAGCACGGCCTCGGCGCGCGTGTTCGGCTTGACCACCACGCCCGCACGCCTGCCCTTTTCGTGGATGACGCGCAGCGCGGCGTGGATATTTTCTGGGAAGTCGGCCTCGACGTGTACGGTCACAATGTCTGCGCCCGCGTCGCAGAAATCAGCAACGTAGCGCACCGGCTTTGTGATCATCAGATGCACATCCAACGGCAGCTCCGTCACCGGACGGATGGCCTTGACGACCGGAATACCGATGGAAATATTCGGCACAAATTCGCCGTCCATGATGTCAACATGGACATAGTCGGCGGAAGCGATTTTACGGATGTCCCGCTCGAGGTTGGCAAAATCGGCGGAGAGAATGGACGGTGCAATCTTGATGTTCATGGCAAAAGCCTCCTGCAAAGCAACATATAAAGCATTGTAGCAAACCGCCGGGCCAAAATCAATCGCAAAATAAAAATGTAAAATATACTTGACATTTTGCTGGTAAGGTGCTATCCTTGCGAATGTAAAGTGAGCTTGACTTTTACAGAAACGGAGCACAGCATGAAAAACATCATCGAACAAAAGCGGAAGGAGCGGGGCATGACGCAGCAGCAGCTTGCCGCGGCGCTCG
>JAXYYF010000009.1:0-1056 GCA_037419475.1 bacterium | reverse complement strand
GCATCCACCTGCCGCAGCGGCAGACGGTAGAGCCGCATGGCCTCGATGATCTCAAGGCCCTTGTTCATCAGCGTCGCGGAATCTATGGTGATCTTCGCGCCCATCGTCCAGTTGGGGTGGCGGAGCGCATCGGCGCGCGTCTTGCCCGCCAACTCTTCATAGGAAAGTCCGTAGAACGGCCCGCCGGAGCAGGTCAGGATCAGGCGTTTGATCTCGCTGCGGTCACGGCAGCCCTGCACGCACTGAAAGATCGCACTGTGCTCGCTGTCCACCGGCACGATCTCTGCGCCGAAGCGATCCGCCGCGTCCATCACCAGCGTGCCCGCGCATACCAGCGTCTCCTTATTGGCCAGCGCGATGCGTTTGCCCTTTTCAATGGCGGCAAGCGTCGGCCGCAGCCCGATCATGCCGACCACGGCGGTCACGACCGTATCGGCGTCCTCCGCGGTGGCCGCCGCAAGAAGGCCCTCCATGCCGGAGAGCACCTCAATCTTCGTATCACGCAGCCGCTCACGCAGCTGCGCGGCCGCAGCTTCATCATAAAGCACAGCCAGACGCGGGGAGAACTCCCGCGCCTGCTGTTCGATCAGATCCACGCTGGAATTGGCGCTCAGCGCCGCTACCCGCAATCCCAGCTCTCGCGCCACCTCAAGTGTCTGACGGCCGATAGAGCCGGTCGAACCAAGTAAAGCAATACTCCTTGTCATATCACACCGCACACCACAAAAAAGTATACGACCGGCGCAATAAACATGCTTGAATCAAAGCGGTCAAGCATGCCGCCGTGCGTAAGGAAAAGTCGGCTGTAGTCCTTGATGCCGGCCTCGCGCTTGATAAGCGACATGGAAAGATCGCCAAGCTGTCCGAACACATTTGCGGCCGCACCGGTCAACGCAAGCGCTGCGTAATTCGGCGCGTAGCCGAGCCATTTCTGTCCGATCAGACCGAGAAGCGCCATGGCCAGTGCGCTGCCGATCGGGCCGCCGACAGCGCCCGCCCACGTCTTGTGCGGGCTGACATGCGGCGCCATCTTTCGCTTGCCGAACCACATACCGA
>JAXYYF010000008.1:0-1988 GCA_037419475.1 bacterium | reverse complement strand
CGCTGCCCATGGTGCCGGCGCCGAAAACTGCAACTTTCATTTTTGTGTTCCTCCTGAATATTGAAAATTTTTATTGGAGATCAAGTGGTGTTTACTTGTTTGCAAACGGTTCGTGCTTGCGCTTTTCCAGAAACGCGCCCATGCCCTCCTGCTGGTCGGCGGTTTCAAAACAGGAGCCGAAGTTCTTCTCCTCGACTGCCACAGCCTCATCCATCGCAAGCTCCAGTCCTTCGTTGATGGCGCGCTTGCTCGCGCGCACCGCGATGGGTGCGTTGGCCGCGATCTGGCCCGCCAGCTTCTCCGCCGCAGCATAAAGCTCTTCGTGGGGATAGACTGCGTTGACAAGGCCGATGCGCAGCGCCTCGTCCGCCTTGATATTGCGGGCGGTATAGATCATCTGCTTGGCCATGCCAGGGCCGACCAGACGCGCAAGGCGCTGGGTGCCGCCGAAGCCCGGCGTGATGCCGAGGCCCGTCTCGGGCTGGCCGAACACCGCCGTGTCGGAGCAGATGCGGAAATCGCAGCTCATCGCCAGCTCGCAGCCGCCGCCGAGCGCATAGCCGCCGACCGCCGCAATGGTGGGGATGGGCAGCGTCTCCAGCTTGCGCATCACATTGTTGCCCTGCTTGCCGAAGGCTTCGCCCTCGGCCTTGCTCAACCCCTTCATCTGCGCGATGTCTGCACCGGCGACAAAGGACTTCTCCCCCGCGCCGCGCACGATCAGGCAACGGACACTGTCAAGGTCGACTGCGTCGAGCGCCGCGTCGAGGTCGGCGATCACCTGTGAGTTGAGCGCGTTGAGCGCTTCGGGACGGTTGATGATAAGATATGCGACCGCGCCATGCGGTTCATAGGTCACGAAAGACATGATATGCCCTCCTTGTTTTCTCTTAATGTGGGTATTATATTCACTTTTTTATCATTTTGCAAGAGGAATATCATTTCTTTTGAAACATTTTCCTTCTCGCTGTCTCATTTTGCAAGAATCGATTCATTTTCAGCAATTTCACGCAGTTTCTGCACCAAAAATTTTTTACAGACGGAAAGGCTTCATTTTCTGCTTGTCTTACGCAGCCATTTCCGCTATGATAGGCATAAAAGAAGCGCAAGAGCGGAGGTAATTTCCCATGCGAATGAGAAAGAAAAAAAATCTGGCGCCGCGCATGGAGCGCTGCGCCGCCTATCAGATCAAGGATCCTATCGCGCACAAGGGGCACTGGCACGAGCTGATGCCGGATGCCCGCGAGCTGCGCGTGGAGCTTGGCTGCGGCAAGGGGCGTTTTACCGCCGGTACGGCGGCGGCCGAACCGGACGTAATGTTCGTAGCGGTCGAAATGGTGCCCGACGCGATGGTCGTCGCCATGGAGCGCTGCGCCGCCGCAGGGCTGAAAAACGTGTGGTTCATCGACGCGAACGCAAACATTCTGCCCGAGTTTTTCGGGGAGGGTGAAGTGGATCGCATTTACATTAATTTCTGCGACCCGTGGCCCTCAAAGCGCCACGCCAAGCGCCGTCTGACGCACGGCAATTTCCTCCGGCTTTACCGCAGGGTTCTAAAGCCCGGCGGGCAGATCCACTTCAAAACGGATAACGCCCCACTCTTTGCATGGTCGGTGGGCGAGATCCCACAGTTCGGCTTCACGCTCTCCGAGGTCGCCGACCATCTGCACGAGCACGGCCCCGTCGGCGTGATGACCGACTATGAGGCAAAGTTCTACGAGCTCGGCACGCCCATACACCGTCTGGTGGCCACCATGGCCGACTGGGAGGAATCGGAGGAAGAGGCAGAGGAAGCTCCGTCTGCGGCGGAAGAAGAATAACGGCCGCACGATGCGCGGCCATCATAAAAAGGGGCTATTCTCTGCCGCAGAGAATGGCCCCTTTGCTAATCTGCCGCAAACGGCAGCAAAAAAAGAGGCGCCCCTGGGGTAGCTGTCCATAAAACAGGTTTTGAGAAACAAATACTATGGCAGTTGCCGGACAAGGGT
>JAXYYF010000007.1:0-1754 GCA_037419475.1 bacterium | reverse complement strand
TAGCCGACCTTCTGCATATACTTGGAGATCTTGTTGCAGGTGTCCATCGAGTCGTTGCCGCCGTTGTAGAAGAAATAGCGGACATTATGCTTCTGGAACACCTCAAGAATGCGCTTATAGTCGGTGTCGTCCACATCGGGATCGGCGATCTTATATCGGCAGGAACCGAGCGCGGAGGAGGGAGTGTACTTCAGAAGCTCCAGCTCACGTGCATCCTCCTTGCCCATATCAAACAGACGGTCGGCAAGCACGCCCTTGATACCATGCTCCGCGCCGTAAACGGCGGTGATGCAGTCGGCATCGAGCGCCGTGCGGATCACGCCGTAGGCGCTGGCGTTGATAACGGAGGTCGGGCCACCGGACTGGCCGATGATGCAGGCACCTTTCAATTCACTCATGTTCGTTCTCCTTTATGCCTTGCCGGCGCAGCCGAGCACGTCAACAAGCTTATGACGGACAAGCTCCTTGATATTGGCGCGGGCGGGCTTGAGGTATTCGCGGGGGTCGAACTTGTCTGGATGCTCATCCATGAACTGACGGATGGTTCCGGTCATGGCAAGGCGCAGATCGGAGTCAATGTTGATCTTGCACACAGAGAGCTTCGCCGCCTCACGCAGCTGATCCTCCGGCACACCGATGGCGTTGGGCATCTTGCCGCCGTGATCGTTGATCATCTTGACATACTCCTGCGGGACAGAAGAGGAGCCATGGAGCACGATGGGGAAGCCAGGCAGGCGCTTGGAGACCTCTTTGAGAACGTCGAAGCGCAGCGGAGGCGGAACAAGGATGCCCTGCGCGTTGACGGTGCACTGCTCGGGCTTGAACTTATATGCGCCGTGGCTGGTGCCGATGGCGATCGCAAGAGAGTCGCAGCCGGTTTTGGAAACGAACTCCTCGACCTCCTCGGGATGGGTGTAGGACGCCTCGTGAGCGGCAACCTTGACTTCGTCCTCGATGCCGGCGAGGGTGCCGAGCTCGGCCTCGACGACAACACCGTGGTCATGAGCGTATTCCACGACCTTCTTGGTGATCTCGATATTCTCAGCAAAGGGCTTGGAGGAGGCGTCGATCATAACAGAGGTGAATCCGCCGTCGATGCAGCTCTTGCAGGTCTCGAAATCCGGGCCGTGGTCAAGATGGAGCACGATGGGAATATCGGGGCAGCATGCAACCGCCGCTTCGACGAGTTTGACAAGATAGGTGTGGTTGGCATAGGCGCGCGCACCCTTGGAAACCTGAAGGATCACGGGCGCGTGCTCTTCCTGACAGGCCTCGGTGATACCCTGAACGATCTCCATATTGTTGACGTTGAACGCGCCGATGGCATAGCCGCCGTCATACGCCTTCTTAAACATTTCGGTTGAGGTTACGAGTGGCATGGTGTTGTCTCCTTTGACAAAGTTATTTCAAATGATTGGTACATTTGGTACTATTTGTATTGTATCACAGGAAAAAGGAAATGCAAGGGGAAAGCGAGGATTTTCTTCAAAAAAGAGAGACAAAACAACGGCTTTGTCTCTCTTTTTTCAGTTGGCTCAGATATTCGCCTTAACAGTTGCGGCAATCTGATCGGCGGTCAGGCCGTACTCGCGCAGTACATCGGCAGCCTTGCCGGACTGGCCGAACTGGTCGTTCACGCCGATCTTATGGAACTTACAGTTCACCTTACCCATGAGAACATCCGCCACGGCGTCGCCGAGGCCGCCGATGACGCTGTGCTCTTCGACCGTGATAACCTTGCCGCACTTTTCAGC
>JAXYYF010000006.1:0-1286 GCA_037419475.1 bacterium | reverse complement strand
GCCCGACTGGTCGGGGTCGGTCGTCGGAAGCTGCGTCGGGTCGATAGCCGCAAGCGCGGCAACGGCGGAACGCAATTCGGCGGTCTTGTCGGCGCGCCACGAAAGGGCGGCATCGACAATCGTCATATCGTCGCTCCACGAAAGCCCCGACGGATACTGCCGCGCGACGAGCAAATCCTCGCCCTCGCCGCGAACGGTCGTCGGATTGTCGAACTTCGACAGCAACACCGCAAGCGCGCTGTCCATCGCGCCCGCGACGGTCGCCAAGCCGCCGAACGGATTCGACGCCCTGCAAGTCTTCGAAACGCGCGGCGTAAGCTTTTTGAGCATCGCCTCGTTCGTGCCGTCCTGATAATTTGCAAGCGTGTAGTACGCGTCGGAATCCGACACGTCGAAGCCGACAACCTTAAGCCCCCAAGTGTCGCCGCGCCTGTGGCTCTTGATTATCGCGGGGCTGTTGTCTCCGCCGAACGCGCCGCTGACCGTCGCCGCAACCGTCTTGTTTTTGTAGACCGTCGCCGAATTGCCATTAACCACGACTACAACCTTGTCGCCCGCGTCGACCGAAAACGTCTGGCTGTTCGCGCCAAGACCGACAGCCAACACGCGGTAGTTTGCCTCGCGCGAAAATTTGACCGACAGCCCGTTCTTTTTGAAAAACATCAAATCGCCGTCGGGCGCGTCGTCCGAAACCGTAAGGCAGACCGAAAACACGCTCGGAAACACCGCAGCCGAAGACGTGCAGGTGAATGTCTCGTGCTCGACCGCATTGGGCTTGAACGCCAGAACATACGCATTGTCGCGGTTGTACTCGAACGGCACAAGCCGCACATCGTCCGACGCCGAGCCAATCGCGCCCAAAAACTTCGTGCCGCGCCTGCGCGAAATCGCCCCGATGGGCGAGACATAGAAGTTCTCGAGCCTCTCGCAGGCGTACGCGTGCTTTTCGACATCGTTGCGCCATTTAAATTGCGGCGAAACTTCGCCCGCATTGAAAGCGCGTTTTGCAATCCTCAAATCCTTTGCCATACTTCTATATATGCACAAAGTCAAAAAAAGGGGAACGCGGCGTGCGCGTCCCCCTGCAAACTATACTACAACAACTAAATTCTACGAGCCGCCCTGACCGCCACCCGAAGCCGTTTCGGCTTTGACGGCAATCTTCATCGCGCCGAAGTCGTCGATGCGCCCGCAACCCCATTCTTCGTGCGCATACCACACGATGTGGTCGCGCAGCATAATGTCGTTGCGCATCGACTGCGTGAGGTCCTGATACGGAACAAGCG
>JAXYYF010000005.1:0-1219 GCA_037419475.1 bacterium | reverse complement strand
TTACATCTTGCATTATAGCAAGAACCTGCTATAATGAAAAGAACTTCTATTGTATCGTTACTATACTTTTTTTGTATACGTTATTGGAAAGGAGACATCCCTTGTGACCATCCGTCAGCTTGAATACTTCTGCGCCGTCGCGGAGGGGCAAAGCATCTCCGCCGCAGCTCGCGCGCTGCATGTCGCCCAGCCGCCAATCTCCCGCCAGATCGCCCAGCTGGAAGCCGAGTTGGGTGTACAGCTCTTTGCACGCGAAAGCCGCGGCATGAAGCTCACCGAGGCCGGAACGGCCCTCTACCGCCAGAGCCGCCAGCTTTTTTTAAGCCTGCGCCGCGTGGAGGAAAATGTAAAGAGCATCGGCGCGGGTGAGGGCGGGTGCATCAATGTCGGCGTCATTTACTCCGCCATGCCCTACGCTTTACATTATTTAGAGCAGTTTCATGCGCAGTATCCCCGGGTAGAGTTTTACATCCGCCTCGGCTCGCCGCAAGATCTGCTGCGCGATCTGGACCACGGTGAGCTGCATGTTCTCTTCCTCCGCCGCTCGACACAGGAGTCTGGCGGCCTGCACGAACGCATCCTCGGCGAGGACGCGTTGGAACTCATCATGACCGCGGCGACCGATCCCGCGCCGGAACTCAACGCCGTCCCCATCGAGCGCCTGCGCGGTGTACCGATGTGTCTGCTGCGCTCGGACGACCTGTGGGGCTATAACGATTATCTTCTAAAGGAGTGCCGCCGCAGCGGCTTCGAGCCGAGCGTCCCCTGCCAGTGCTACGATACGCCCATGGCGATGCAGCTCGTACGCTCGGGCTTCGGCATCAGCTTTCTTCCCCGCTCGATCGTGGAAACACACCCGAACTCCGGCATTTACGCCAAGCCCCTGCTCGGCATCCCCGCCGCCTCCTACCCCGTGCTCGTCTGGAGCGACGACGTGCTCAACGCCCCCTGTGTCCAGCACTTCGTGGAAACCGGATAACCCCAGCAGCTTTACTTAAAAAATTTAAGCTTACGGAAATAAAAGAAAAAGAAAACCTGTTTACGCCGCTCGCCTCATCAGGTTATAATGACATTGTAACCAAAAAATACAGTTCATGCGACGCTTGAACTGGCAAAATGGAGGATTTTATCATGGCACGACTGATCGAATGTATCCCCAATTTTAGCTGCTCCAAGGAAAAGGACGAGGCCACCTATAACGAGCTCGTCAAGACCGCGC
>JAXYYF010000004.1:0-1175 GCA_037419475.1 bacterium | reverse complement strand
AGCTCGCCGCCAACCGCGCCGGTTATCTGACCGCCGTTGACGCTGGCCGTGTCCAAAACGACGCTGTTGACCTTGCTATACATACTGATGAGCTTGTCCAACCGTGCTTCAATGGGGCTGGTGTTTACCTGAATTTGGCCGTTGCGAATGACAGAGCCGAGCTGAGAGGTTACAGACGATAGATGCTCATTCAAAACGGAAATCAGGGACATTTGGTTGCTCGAAATGCCTCGGATAGCGCTGTCAATGCGGTTCAGGGATTTAAGCTGCTCAACACCTGCCTCCGCAACGATCAAATCGATCTCCGCAATAGTATGCATTAGATCATAGACGTTGACAGCCATCCAATGCAGAATAGTGTTCGTGAGATCCTGATGACGGATCATGAGTTCGATGCCGTCTGACAAAACGTCCAGCCACTTCAGGATATTTTCCAAGCCCTTATTTATTGAGGCAACCGTTTTATCCGCACTGCCGACGATGGTGCTGATGTACGTCTTATTCACCACGGTCTGCTGATGGATAGTAGTGCTATTATCGATATTAGTCGTGCTGGTAGGACTTTTAGAGCCAAGAACAAAACCGTTTGCTGTACCTAAAGCGCAATACGCATATCCTCCATTTTGAGAAACAGTGGGGACATAAGACACCCTGACAAAATAGGCGTCCATATAGGCGTTATAAACAACAACACCAGCAGTGCGCCACTCGTTAGACAGGTTAGACAAATAATCATAAGAAACCCAGGAAACATACTGGACATTACCCGAACTGGGATTTATATCGAGTAACGTAATGTCGGTTTTGCTCCTTAATAGCGCAAGGATTTGCTCAGGCAAGAAAGCCCGGGAATGCAATGCATATCCCTCATTTGCAAAAGAAAATGATATGCAACACGGAAGCATACAAGCAACGAGCAACAAAGAAACTATGTTTTTTTTCACGGCTTGACACCTCCAAAAAAGAACGGTATAATCATAAAAACGCCAACAGGAGAAAGAAACATGGAGTTTATTGTAGCAGTATTAGCACTTGTTGTAACCACTGAATATTCCGTATATAGACGGAATACAGGAGACAAAAGTGTCCAAGGCTTCATCGAATACCTGAAAGAGAAATTTTACTATAAGAAGGACTGACCCCTAATCCCTCGCCGCAGGCGGGGGATTTAGTTT
>JAXYYF010000003.1:0-1021 GCA_037419475.1 bacterium | reverse complement strand
AACTCCTCCGATTTAATTACCCCGTTATCACCTCTTTTTAGCGGGGCATATTGGAACGATTGTGTGTGTCAAACATCAGCTCATCGTGGGAAGGAATCGCCAATGAGCAAGAGCGTGAATAAGAACATCAACGGCGGCGCTGTGGGTAAGGCGAAGGCCGCCGGGCGCATGGCGACGGTTGCCGCGGCGACGATCGCCATGACAGGCGGGTCGCTGCTGTCTCCGCTGACCGCGGTGGCGCAGGGCGCGAACGGTGCCGACGCTACTGGGAAGCCGGCTGCGGTGCTTTCCCCGTTGACGAGTGCGGCCGCTGCTAGTACTGGCGCGGGCACGGTGTCGGCGGCGCAGAAGGTCGCCAACCTGCAGGCTGCGGTCGATGCGGCTCGCGCCAAAGCTGACGCTGCAAAGGCCAGTCTTGAGATGGCTGCCGCTCCCTACGACGCCACCGCTGCCAACCAGCAGCAGGCTCAGAGCGCCTACGATGCGGCCCGTGGTGCAAGCGACGATGCCGCTTCTGCGGCTTCGGCCGAGCTGGAGCAGCAGATGGGCGCTGCGCAGGACAAGGCCGATGCGGATGTCAAAGCGCTTGAGGACGCTCAGGCTGCGCTTGGTGCAGCCAAGAAGGACCTGGCGGACAAGGGCGAAGCCCTGGCCGCCGCCCAGAAGGCGTCAGACGATGCTCGGGCTGCGCTTGAGGCTGCCCAGGCTGCCGCATCCGATGCCACGCCCGAGGCCGTAGCCGCAGCTCAGGCCGCTGCTGAGCAAGCTGCGAGCGAGCTGGAGCAGGCAAAGCAGCAAGCCGCCGACGCGCAGGCTAGGGTTGCGGATGCCCAGGCTGCTGCTGGCGCTGCCGCGGCTAAAAAGCAGGACGCCCAGGACAAGCTTTCGGCAGCTCAGCAGGCAAAGGACGCGGCCGACGCGGATGTGAATGCCGCTCAGGCGAGCTATGACGCTGCCAAAGCCGACCTCGACCGTGCCGAGCAGGGTGCCGCGGGCCCGGAGTACGAGGCTGCCAAGGCCA
>JAXYYF010000002.1:0-1145 GCA_037419475.1 bacterium | reverse complement strand
AAAATGCAGTACGGCCGGCTGCGCATTTTCGAGCGGGGCCTGATTTTTGAGGAACGCGACGAGGCAAGCGCAGCCGATGCCGCGGCCGACCGCGCAGACCTACGCAACGGCCTGGAACCGGTGAACGTGGCAACGGACCCCTCCGTGAAGAGTACGCCCGCCGATACTACGGGCGCGGGAGCCTGACATGGCCGGCGGCGTGGTGGCACTTGATACGGCAGCCTTTCGGGCCGAGTTTCCGCAGTTTGCCGACACCACGGCATGGCCGGACGCCATGCTGCAGGCTCAGTGGTCTATTGCAGGCCGCTTTGTTGACAACTCCGCCACCAGCCGCCTGTCGTATGACTTTCGCGCCGACGTGCTGCCCTTTGTACTGTGTCACCTGTTGACGCTGCTCGGCAGGAACGGCGGCGGCCTCATGGGCGCACTTACCCAGGCGACGGAAGGGAGCGTAAGCGCCGGCAGCACCTGGACACCGCGACAGAGCGCGGCATGGTGGCAGCAGACGCAGTGCGGAGCGACGGCCTGGGAACTTCTCCTGCCGTACCGCACGGGCGGGCATTGGATAACGGGAGGTTGTCATGGGTGCCAGCTTTAGCCGTGAATTCGTCATCGACAAGCTTCTGCCCGACCTTGCCGACATGCAGGGGCGCGTGGGGCTCGCCGTGGGCGTCATGGCGGACGCCACCAACAGCATGACGGGACAGCACGTCGCGGAATACGCCGTCGCCAACGAATACGGCAGCCGGGAGAAAAATATTCCGCCGCGGCCGTTCCTGCGCGAGACGTTCGACCGCTATCAGAAAGGCTATGCCGGAGCACTGGCCGAAGAGCTTTTCGACGGAGTATCGCCGGAGGCGGCCATGCGCAGACTCGGCGAAGTCATGACGGGCGATGTGAAGCTCGCCATCAGCACCTGGAAAACGCCGCCGAACAGCAAGGAAACCATAGAGCACAAGGGCGGCCGCAATACGCCGCTCAGAGACACGGGCAGTCTTTTGAAGTCCATTACCTACCGCGTGGACGTAGAGAGGTGATCACATGGCGGGCATGAATCTTCATGACCTTGTGCGGGGAGCCGTTACCGCCGTTCACCCCGACGCCGTAGTGACCGTGTTTTTGCCCGCCCCCTTCGTGGTGAACGA
>JAXYYF010000001.1:0-1070 GCA_037419475.1 bacterium | reverse complement strand
CTTGGAGTACAACTCGACGATGAGGTGCTCTTCCACGGGAACATCGATATCCTCGCGGACAGGAAGGCGGGTCACTGTGCCCTTGAGCTCGTTCTTCTCACGCTCCAACCAGGCGGGCTGGAGGAAAACGGGAGCATCCTGACCGAGCAGGCGCTTGAAAGCCTCAGAGGAACGGCTGCTCTCGGCAACCTCGATCACATCGCCAGCCTTGACAAGGTAGGAAGGAATGTTGACCTTCTTGCCATTGACGGTGAAGTGCGCATGGCTGACGAACTGACGAGCCTGACGGCGGGTCATCGCAAAGCCCATGCGGTAAACGACGTTGTCCAGACGGCGCTCAACGGTGATGAGCAGATTGTCGCCGGTCTTGCCGGGGGCGGCGGCAGCCATCTCATAGTAATCGTGGAACTGCTTTTCCAGAATACCGTAGATGAACTTGACCTTCTGCTTCTCGTTGAGCTGAACGCCGTACTCGCTCTTCTTTCTTCTCATCTGGCTGCCAGGGTTGCGGTTTGTGGTCTTCTTCGCATAACCCATCACGGCAGGAGAAATGCCCAAAGCCTTGCAGCGCTTGGCGATCGGCTGCATATTCTTTGCCATATTGCTTGTTACCTCCCTTTCTGATTAAACGCGGCGGCGCTTGGGGGGACGGCAGCCATTGTGAGGAATGGGCGTGACGTCCTTGATCATGGTGACCTCAAGACCCACGGCCTGAAGCGCACGGATCGCTGCCTCGCGGCCCTGACCGGGGCCCTTGACAAAGACCTCAACGGTCTTGAGACCATGCTCCATAGCGGCGGTAGCGGCCGTTTCAGCGGCGCTCTGCGCGGCAAAGGGAGTGGACTTCTTGCTGCCGCGGAAACCGAGACCGCCGGAGGAAGCCCAGGAAAGGGCGTTGCCCTGAGAGTCGGTCACGGTAACCATGGTGTTGTTGAAGGAAGAACGAATGTGGACCTGACCACGTTCGACGTTCTTCTTCTCGCGGCGGCGGCGGATAACCTTCTTGCCAGTTGCTTTAGCAGTAGCCATATTCTATTCTCCCTCCTTACTTCTTCTTGTTCGCAATGGTC